>JAISYY010000271.1 GCA_031269635.1 Tannerella sp.
TACCAATAAGGTTAACGTTTTTCGATTTTACAGGAATCCTGCCGCTGTAAACATTTTTTTGTAGTCTTCTGCCTTGTCCGCCAGTGACCGGGGGTATGCACGCGATGAAGAAGGCATACGGTAGCACCTTAATTTGCGACTGATAAAATTCGTATCAACATATCCGCCGGGCGGAGGTATCTGTTTTATGCCGAGCATGTCCATAAGCGTTTCCGTCGATTTTTGCCCGGTGGTTACTACGTTGCTGCATCCGGGTATTTGTTCCAATAATTCTTGCAGGTCTAACGGTTTTACGATATCGAGGAAGCGGTCGGAGGCGTTTCCTTTTTGTCGTATTATTGCTGTTGCCGTATCGTATAAAGCAATGCCTTTCGACGTCAGGAAGCGCTTTATGCGTTCTTCGTCGAACGATTTGCCGCCGGTGGCAACAAAATACTCCCTGTCATTAAAAAATACTATCCCAAATATTCTCCACATGTCATTTTGGAAATTAGGATAGTAAAAATTCATCGTCCACCGTTCGGGAGGCGGAGGAAAACTTCCCAGCATAAGTATTCCGGCATTAGCGGGCAGGAACGGTTTTAACGGGTGATGTTCTACCGTTCCCCGGCCGTTTTCCATTTGATTCAGACCGTTTTTCAGTTCTCGATTTTCATTCATAATTCATAAACTTTCTCCCAAAAATAAGGATTTATACTTTATTATGCAATTTTAATGGCGATTTTTTTAGAAAGACAATCTTATGAGCTAATTTTGTACTATTAAAATTGCATAATAATGAGAGAACTTTTTAAATTCCTGAAAGAGTTACGCGAAAATAATAACCGCGAATGGTTTAATGAAAATAAACCGCGTTATGAAGTTTTGCATAAAAAACATATAGCGACAGTGCAACAATTGATAGGACGGATCGCGACATTTGATCCCGAAATAGCCGGACTGGAGGCGAAGGCGTGTATTTACAGAATCTATCGGGATATCCGTTTCTCGCAGGATAAAACACCTTACAAGAGCCATTTCGGGGCATATATGACGGGATTCGGCGGGCGGACAAGTCCTTATAGCGGTTATTACCTGCATATAGAGCCTGATAATTCGTTTGTATCGGGCGGGGTATGGTGTCCTTCGCCGGCAATGCTGAAAAAACTCCGGCATGACATTTATGATAATATAGATGAATTTGTCGCGATACTTGAGGACCGGAAATTTAAAAAGATTTACGGTGAACTGGAAGGTGATGTGTTAAGGCGTATGCCGGACGGTTTTCCGAAAGACTGTCCGTATGAAGACATTCTGAAACATAAGTATTTCGTTGTTTCCTCAATGAAGTCTGAAGCGTTTTTTTATTCGGAAGACTGGCTGGAAAAGGTGACGGAAGATTTCAGGGTGCTACATCCTTTTAATAAATTTCTTAACTATACGATGGGTGAATTTTTCGGTAAGATATAAATTGCCGGACGGCAAGGTTTTTTTTGTAATAGAGTGATGATTCCGGCAGTTGACAGGTTATATCGTTCGATTTTTTGCCGTAACGGATATGGCGTTCATTCTCCGTTTGCTTTCGATTTGATTACGAATGTAATCGAAGAAAAGCGGGGGTATTATTGTTATGAAATGCTTGATAATATACGTTTGCAACTGCAGCGGGAAAGTCGTAAAATAAAGTGTGGAGATAAGGAGTTGACGGTAAAACAGGCGTTAAACAGGTTTGGTTTTTCGGTAAGAGGGCACGAGTTGCTGTTCAGGCTGGCAAACCGTTTTCAACCCGAAAAAATACTTGTCGCAGGAAGTTGTTTAGGGCTGACTCCCCTTTATGTCACGGCGTATTCAAAAGGCGCCAATTGTATTGTTTTTGAACCGGAACCGTCTGTCGCGGTTATCGCCCGTAACATGGTTAAGAAATATGCCCATTCTTCGATTAACATTTATGACAAACTACCCGATGAATTTGATATGCCGGCATTAAACGACCTCGATTTTATTGTGTGGGGAAAGACCCCTACCGGATTCTTTCCCGGCAGGAAAGAGCCTGCTGCCGGATGCGGTTCCGTTTTTACGGCGGATTTCTCCTTGAGCGCTTTTGAGCATCTACGCCGGTATATAACGGACGAAAGTGTACTGATTGTTTCCGGGATAAATGCGTCCTGTGCAGACAGGCAAACCTGGAAAGCATTATGCGCCCATCCCATGGTCTCCGTGACACTGGATCTTCATTCGTTCGGGATTGTTTTTTTCACAGCCAAACTTACGCGCAAATCGTATAAATGCGTTCATATATGACGGGGGAACGGCGCTTCAGTATATTATTCCGTTTTCGATATTTCCGCCGCACTGTTCCGTTAAAAGTTTTTTCAATTCTTCCGCTTTGCCGGGAAAACGGAGTATCACATCGTATTTTTCTTCCGGATCTTTTCTGATGTTGTACAGTTCATATTTCTTCTGCTGTACGAGATACCTCAGTTTCCAGCCGTTGTTTACGATAATTGCCGGTCCCTCGTACGAACTTACCGTCACGAAGCGGTCAGCAGGAAGTTTACGCCCTTTCGTCAACGCAGGAAGGAATGAGATTCCGTCTTTCCTTGTTTCCAATTTTATACCTAACAAACCGGCCATCGTAGGAAGAATGTCATAGCCCGAAACGACTTCTTCGCAGACACGTTTCTTCAAGCCGTCCTTCCAATAAAATATGAGCGGTATATGAATACCCCCGTTGAGGTTACTTCTTTTAAGCCCGGCCATTCCCATGTTCCCATTGAATATGTCACCCGCTTTGTCACTATAATATTTGCTGTATGAATTGTCGAACGCTTCGCCCGTTTTCATGTTGCGGAAAGGTCTGTCTATGCGGTTTTCCTGCAGGTAGCAGACGTCATGCCCGTTGTCGGAAGCGACCACCACAATGGTGTTTTCTTCCAGTCCGAGCGTGCGCAATTCCGACATGATAACGCCAACATGGTCATCCAAGAGTTTCATCATGGAAGCAAATTCTTTTTCTATTTGCGTCAGTTCCTCACTGTTTGCGACTTCCGGGTGTATCGCAGGGATTGATACCGGTCCGGGCAACGGTGTGGAATATACAAGGAAAAAAGGCCGGTCTTTAAACTCCCGTATAAGATCAAGCGTTTTCTCAATGAACAGATTTGGAGAATAGACCTTTTTCCCTTCCATGTTCCACCTGTCATTGCGGATCATTTCTTGTTCCGTTTCGTAAACAAAACCTCTGCCGCAATCTATGCGCGTATTGCCCTCTATCATTTCAATCCGGTCATTTTCAAAAAGAAACGTGGGATAGTATCCCTGACTGCGCGTATGGTCGAGATAACCGTAGAAATAATTCCATCCGTGTTGAAACATCTGTTTGCGCGTTGACGTGTTACCCATTCCCAACATACCGATTTGCACCGTCACATACCCGGCTTTCCCAAACACCTGGGGCAGGTACAAATCATTTTCAGGCAGCAAAATGCTGTTGTCGTTAATAAAGTTTTCCTGCTCATGTATGTCTACGGTATCCTCTCTCATGTATACACCGCCTCGTCCCATACGCCATTTCTGTTTGTTACAGTCGTGATATCCCGTCAATAACGAGGCGCGTGCGTTTGCCGAAACGGAGCCTCCAAAAGCATAGTTGAAACTTACGCCATTGTGAACAAGAGCGTCTATATGGGGGGTCGTGAAATGTTTCTGGCCGTAGGCAGATAATAATCCCTTACCCATATCATTGGCATATATGACTACTACGTTAGGACGGTTTTTATCCGCCGTAGCCGCCTGTATGGTGAAGAAAAACGCATTTAGAGCAAGCAAAATGCTAATAATAAGATTTTTGCGCATATACCGATAATTTGCTGATGAACGGGCTTCACTTTAAATTTCCTACCTTCACAAGGTATTCCGCAATTTGCACGGCATTGAGCGCCGCACCTTTTTTGATCTGGTCGCTTACAGTCCAGAACGTAAGTCCATTCGGATTCGTCAGATCTTTGCGGATGCGACCTGCGTATACGGGATCCTTACCGGCGACGAAAAGAGGCATCGGATACTCTTTCTTTTCAGGATCATCCTGTAAAATAATACCCTCCGCTTTGGAAAAAGCCTCGCGCACTTCTTCTACCGAAAGCGGACGTTCCGTTTCGATCCATGTGGCTTCGCTGTGAGCGCGTATAACGGGAACACGCACGCAAGTCGCACTGACTTCAATATCGGAGTGCATAATCTTACGGGTCTCGTTATACATTTTCATTTCTTCCTTTGTGTATCCGTTATCCGTAAATACATCCACTTGGGGGATAAGGTTATAGGCCAGTTGATAGTAAAACTTCTCAACCGTTGGCGTTTCACCGTTGATAAGTTGTTCATACTGTTTCTTCAGTTCGGCCATAGCGCTTGCACCGGCGCCGCTTGACGCCTGATAAGTAGCGACATGCACCCTTTTGATATGGGAAATTTTTTCGATCGCATGAAGGGCTACTACCATTTGTATAGTCGTACAGTTAGGGTTCGCGATTATTCCTCTGGGACGGCATAATGCGTCTTCCGCATTCACTTCGGGAACGACAAGCGGAACATCATCGTCCATCCGGAATGTACTTGAATTGTCAATCATTACGGCGCCGTATTTTGTAATTGTTTCCGCAAAATCTTTGGAAGCACCACCGCCTGCCGAAACAAATGCGACATCAATATCTTTAAAATCATCGTTGTGTTTCAGCTCTTTGACGATGTGTTTTTTACCGCGAAATGTATATTCGCGTCCTGCACTGCGAGACGAACCGAAAAGCGTCAGGCCGTCCATCGCAAAATTTCTCCCGTCAAGCACACGAAGGAACTCCTGTCCTACTGCGCCGCTTACTCCGACAATTGCTACTTTCATTTTTTTTCTGTTTTAAAATTTGGAAAATAAATATTTTTCTCATACATTTGTAACTTCTGTGTATTATTTTCACAGTTTGTAAATACGCTGCAAATATAGTAATAATCCTAATAAAAAAATATTATGAAGCGCGGTTTGTTATTTCTTCATATTATTTTAGCGTTTACGGGCTTGTCGGCAAACGCTACGGATATATCCCGGTTTGGCGATGTCATAATAAACGAAGTGATGGCCGATCCGGTGGGCCTGACGGAACTGCCGGAAACGGAATATGTAGAAATTTACAACGTATCCGGGAATGACATTCCGTTGTCGGGCTGGAG
>JAISYY010000284.1 GCA_031269635.1 Tannerella sp.
GCTTACTACCGCGCCGTTTTCCATCTGGATAAAACCGGCGATACCTTTCTGGACATGAGCAACTGGAAGAAAGGCATGGTTTACGTCAACGGTCGCAACATTGGTCGTTTCTGGGAAATCGGGCCGCAGCAAACCCTGTACATGCCCGGCTGCTGGCTGAACAAAGGCGAGAACGAAATCATCGTATTGGATATAGCAGGAACGGAAACGCCTGTGGCCAGCGGATTACGCCAACCGATTCTGGACGTTTTACGCGGCAACGGCGCGTATAAGTTCCGCAAGCAAGGCGAAACACTGGATTTATCGGGCGAAACGCCGGTGTATTCAGGGAGTTTCAAAGCGGGCAACGGCTGGCAGAAAATCCCGTTCGGCAAAACGTATGAAACCCGCTATTTCTGTCTGGAAGCCCTCAACGCACACGGTGGCGACGATTTTGCTTCCATTGCCGAACTGGAAATTTTGGGTAGCGACAGCAAACCGATCTCCCGCCAGCACTGGAAAATCGTTTACGCCGACAGCGAAGAAGCCGACGATGCCAACAACATCGCGTCCAACGTCTTCGACTTGCAGGAATCGACCATCTGGCACACTTCCTACTCTATCGGCAAGGATAAATTTCCGCATCAAATTGTCATTGATTTGGGCGAAACAAAGGCGATTACCGGCTTTGAGTACCTGCCGCGTTTGGAAGCCAACAAGCCCGGCATGATTAAAGATTTCAGGATTTACGTAAAAACAGCGCCTTTTAAACTATAATTTCATCGCTTTATGAAACGTTTTTTTCTTTTGTTTTTCTTTCAAACGATTTTGATTTTATCTGCACAATCTCAGGAGCAAACGGATGTAGAAACCCGACCGCAGGCATGGGCAGGCAATTCCGTTAATGCCGTCATCTTTAGGAAAAACGCTTTGGTAACCCACGGCGATACACAATTTATGGCGTATTACGATCCGGAAGGTCGCCTCTGCTTAGCCAAAAGAAAATACAACGATGAACAGTGGGAAATCCGGCAGACGCAATATACCGGAAACATCCGCGATGCGCACAACTCCATCAGCATTATGACCGACGGCGAAGGGTATTTACACGTAAGTTGGAATCATCACGGCAATCCTTTGAATTATACCCAGAGTCTCTCGCCTCTATCGCTTGACTTAGGCGACAGGCAGCCGATGACCGCCGCGTCGGAGCAGAATGTTACTTATCCCGAATTTTACAAACTGTCCGATGGCAACCTGATTTTCATGTATCGCGACGGGCAATCGGGAAGGGGCAATCTGGCGATGAACCGATACGACGTCAAAACAAAGCAATGGCAACGGCTGCACGCGAACCTGATTGATGGCGAAGGACAAAGGAACGCTTACTGGCAGGCTTGCATAGATGCGAAAGGAACAATTCATCTTTCATGGGTTTGGCGCGAAACGCCGGATGTGGCTTCCAATCACGATATGTGCTATGCCCGTTCCCGCGATAACGGTCAAACGTGGGAAAACGAACAAGGCAAAACTTACCGGCTGCCCATCACCGCCGCAACCGCCGAATATGTTTGCCGTATTCCACAAAACAGCGAACTGATAAACCAAACGTCCATGACCGCCGACGCCAGCGGCAACCCTTACATTGCCACTTATTACAGGGAGCAGGATAGCGACGTCCCCCAATACCATGTCATCTGCAAAGACGGCGGCAAGTGGAAAACGCTGAATACGGGTTTCCGGAAAACGGCTTTCTCCCTGAAAGGCAGCGGCACCAAATCCATTCCCGTTTCCCGTCCGCAAATAGTGGTGAACGAAGCGGAAGACAAAAAACAACTTGTCCTCATTTTCAGGGATGAAGAACGGGGAAAAAAAGTTTCGATAGCCGTCTGCACGGATATTTCCGGCAACCAATGGTCGGTTGGCGACCTCACCGCGTACAGCGTAGGCGAATGGGAACCTGCCTACGACACCGAATTGTGGAAAGATAAACGGATATTGCAGCTTTATGTTCAGCGCATACACCAGATAGACGGTGAAGGCGTTGCGACTGTGCCGGCACAGCCGGTTTCCGTATTGACGGTTCCGTTGGCAATACCGGAATGGCAATCCCCTTTCGTGCTTGCCGATTTGCCGAAAATCAGATAACCCATTACCATAATGTATGCATCCAAAGCGAATCAAATATGTTTTAACCCTCCTGATGGCGTGCCATTTTAATCTGCATGCAGGTGATGTGATTGTCAGACAGATACCGGTTGCCGAGCAGTTGCCTTCCAATACCGTTTACCGGATGTTTCAGGACAAGGAGGGATATATCTGGCTGGGTACAACCAGCGGATTTTGCCGGTACGACGGTTACGACATGAAAAGTTTCCGTTCGGAAGTTGTCAATCCTGCTTTCCCGTCCAATTTTATTTCAGGCGGTTTTGCCGAAGACACACTGAATCACACCCTCTGGATAGGTACCGAAAAGGGCGTGCTGATATTGGACAAGCGCACCTTTACCGTCACGCTGCTGGATGCCGCTTTATTGAGCGAAACGCCGGTTCGAGAGGTAAGGTATGCCGACGGCGCTATGTGGGTTTGTTCCGATTTCGGGCTATATCTGTACAATCTGGATAAAACGTTGAAAAAGAAATATCTGGGTGGAGCAAACAGCATCCATATCGACGACCGTGGAACGATACGGGTAACAGTCTGGGGAAACGGCATACATTATCTGGACAGGGCGTCCGATACATTCATTCCCTGCCCCAAAATAGGACAGGACAACAATCCCCACAAAATATTCCAGGACAATGCCGGCCGTTTCTGGGTGTGTACCTGGGGCGACGGGATTTACCGGTTTTGTCCCGAAAAACAGGGACAGGACATGTACGAGTGCGCAGTCATACCAAATGATAAATACCGCGACTTCGGCATTTTCTTCGATATAGAACAGGACAATGTCCACAATTACCTTTGGGCGCTGTCTTATGCGGGAGTAATGGTGCTTAAGCCGGAAGACGACCGCCTCGTGCCCGTAAATGAACCGTTTGCGGCAATTAATAACCAGACCAACATGTTTTCCGACATAATGAAAGACCGGAATGGAAATCTTTGGATCGGAACATACGAACAGGGCGCGATGGTGATCAATCCCGCCCCGTCGGCAATCACCAATTTCGATTTGCAACCTGTCAAAACAGAAACAGGATACAGTCCGAATATCCTGAGAGTATTTGAAGATAAAGACCGCGAACTCTGGTTCAGACCGGAACGGCTGGGAATATACCTGTTGAATACGCAAACATCGAAAATCTGTGATACAAACATACCCGAAATCTTGAATGTGATGTCCGTTTGCAACTGTTTGGCGTCGGATGAGATTTGGGCGGCCACGAATTATGTACCGGATATTCACCGTTTACGGAAATCGAACGGGAAAGTCTCTTTAATCGGAACGATGGACATGCGTGCCGTTACGGGAAATACACAGGTCGTCAATTTTTTGCATGAAGGCAGGAACGGCGGTGTATGGGCGGCAACAAATGATGCGCTTCTTTTGTGGAAACACGACAAATGGCAGGTGCTCAATGACAGCTGCGGAACCATAACCGGCATAACCGAAGACAGCAATGGCGACGTATGGATCAGCACCGCAGGAAACGGACTGTGGCAGTCTGTACAAGATGGAGATACGGTAAACACAAGGAATTACAATACCGCTACCTGCGGGATAGCGGGAAACAGTATTTCCTGTATCAGCGCCGACGCCGGCGGACATTTGTGGTTTTGCGTAAACGAAAGGCAACTGTACTGTTATGATATTACCAGCCGGCAGTTCACCGATTATACGCACGCAATCAATGTCAACAACCATGTAATTTTGAATATTATCGCCGGCGATAACGGGCATGTCTGGATTTCAAGCGACAGGCTGGTGACGGAATTTAATCCCCTCACCGGCGCTTCGATACAGTTTGATACCCGGAATGATCTTATCATTAACACGCTGAATAAAAATGCCGTAACTAAACTGCACAATGGGTCGATTGCTTTCGGGGGCAACAGAGGGCTTTGTATTTTAACCCCGTCCGACAAGCTGGATATGCCCGATAAAAAAGCGCCGACTACGATTACCGACATAAAAATCAACGGACGTTCGATCTGTCAGAAAGGCGCAAACCTTCAAAACTACGATTGTCAAAAAGAACTGATCCTGCTTCCGAATGAAGCAAACCTCGAAATTGATTTTTCGTCGTTCAACTATCTGAACCCCGGCAAAACGAGGTATGCCTATAAGCTGGAAGGAGTTGACGGGCGATGGATTTATACGGCGTCCAACCGCAATTTTGCCGTTTATAACCAGTTACGGAAAGGAAAGTATACGTTCCTCGTCAAATCGACCGGCGACAACCAGATTTGGAGCGACGAAATCACACGGCTGGTTATCACGAAAAAACCGGCGTTTTACGAAACAGGATGGGCGTATGCAGGCTATACCGGCATCCTGCTGCTTTTATTCTTTGCAGGACTAAGGTTTTACAGCAGCCGTATCAAATTGCGCAACGAATTACAGATTGTGCAAATCGATAAAAGAAAATCCGAGGAACTGATACAGACCAAACTGCGCTTTTTTACGAATATCGGACATGAATTTCGCACACCCTTGACGCTTGTTATGACTCCGTTAAGCGCCTTGATCCGTCAGATAACCGACGACGACCTGAAACAAAAATTAGTTGCCATTCACCAGAATGCGGAAGATCTGTTGAAGCTGATCAATCAACTGCTGGATTTCCGAAAATTAGAGATGGGTGGGGAAAAACTGAAACTCTCATGCGACGATTTCGTGAAATTTGTGGAATACGTCTATCTCGCTTTCAAGGACGTAGCCGCAAACAAATCTATCCTGTTCACTTTTGAAAGCGAGGTCAGGCAGCTGTACATGAGTTTCGACAAAAGCAAAGTCCGCAAAATCATCAATAACTTATACTCCAACGCCTTAAAATTCACTTCCGAAGGAGGATATATCGCCACAACCGTCAGGCTTGTGCAGGAAAACGGACGGGAATTTGTCTGTCTGGAGGTCGCGGATTCCGGCTGCGGCATCCCCGACAGGGAACAGCAGGTGATTTTCAAGCGTTTCTACCAGAGCGAGAACAACGACCCCGATAAAACCGGTTCGGGCATCGGCTTACACCTGGCGAAGGAATATGTGGAGCTGCACGGCGGACAAATCACGGTCAACAGCAAGATCGGCGAAGGCAGCGTGTTTTCGGTATCCATTCCCGCAGATTTGCAGGTTGTCGGCAACAGCGCCGATAATGAAGAAATACATGACCATGAATTTCGACAACCGGAAAAGGCGGCAAACAGCAACCCGGAACAAAAAACGCTGCTGATTGTGGAAGACAATGCGGAACTGTGCCGTTTTCTGGCAGAACAGTTTGAAGGCAGATTCAACGTCCTGCAAGCTGCCGACGGTAAAGAAGGCTTGTCTGTCGCTGTAGAGAAATTGCCCGATTTGATTATCTCGGACTTGATGATGCCCGTGCTGAACGGCCTGGACATGTGCCGGCAGTTGAAGAATGACATCCAGACATCCCACATCCCCATTATCCTGCTGACCGCCAAACTGTCGGACGAAACCAAAATCGAAACCTACAAAGCCGGCGCCGATTCCTACATCGCCAAACCCTTCAATTTCGACGTCCTGCAGACCCGTATCGAAATGCTGATCGAGCAGCAGGAAAAACGGAAGAAACTGTTCCATAAAACCGTCGAAATCACGCCAAGCAGCATCACTACTACTTCGCTGGATGAGGAATTGATACGGAAAGCACTGTCGGCTGTCGAAAAAAACATGGACAATTCCGAGTATTCGGTGGATGACCTGGCTTCGGCGCTTGCCCTCAGCCGCCGGCAGTTATCCCGCAAGTTCCAGTCCATAATCGGCTTGTCGCCCGGCGAATTTATTCGATCCGTTCGTTTAAAACGGGTGGCGCAGTTATTGAAAGACACTCAGTACAATATTTCGGAGATTGCCGATATGGCCGGTTTCAGTACCATTAAGTATTTCAACCTGAATTTCAAGGATGAATTTGGCGTCACGCCGACGCAGTACAGGGCTGAAAACTCCTCAGAATAGAGTTACATCCCCGAAAAACCCGCACATACGGGTATCGGACGCAGCAACATGCTGTTTTTATCCGGCAAAAATTGTATAAAATTGGCTAAATCTTTTTTTGAGGTGCTAATATATCGCACAAATTATAAACTGTCCGTACACTAAAGCATACGGTTAATAAAGTGTCGTCCCTGCGGGACTTTGACGGTGTCTGCGATTGCTCGTCCGTAAGCGAAAGCATCAGGTTATTATAGTGTCGTAGCTGCGGGACTTTGCGGGGCCGTGATTGTCTGTGTCCGCATCCGTCCGTAAGCTAAAATCCGTAAGCTGAAGCATACGGTTAATAAAGTATCGTCCCTGCGGGACTTTGC
>JAISYY010000302.1 GCA_031269635.1 Tannerella sp.
TGATAATTCTACTTCTTCCAATGATAACCGACCCGGTTTATGAGTTACTGATGCAAGAGTTTTCATGTTCGTCTGTTTTTTTAATTCATATATTATTGTATCTTCCGGTTGCAAATGTACTATTTTTTTTTGTTTTAAATGGTATGTGATACACAAATTTTGGAAAACCGTGTTAAAAATGTTTGTCGATAACCTTTTTGTCGCGTGAAACATCAATGGTGGAAAACGAATTATTTGAATGATGAAGAATTTTTCATAGTACCCGATTTAATATTTCGCCAAAAAAAACGTATCTTTGGGAGTTGAAATTGAAAACAACAACATTATAACTTTAAAAATCAAACGTATGTTCAGTAAAGAAACTTACATAAATCGCCGGGCGGCATTGAAGAAAACGCTGGCTTCCGGATTGGCGCTCTTTTTGGGTAATGATGAATCCGGGTGTAATTATGCCGGTAATACGTATCCTTATCGTCAGGATTCTACATTCCTGTATTTTTTCGGTCAGCCGTACGCCGGTCTGGCCGCTGTTATAGATATTGATGATGACCGCGAAATTATATTCGGCGATGAACTGACGATGGACGATATTATATGGATGGGAACTCAGCCTTCCCTTCACGAAAAATGTTCCTCAGCGGGAATCGGCGAACTCATGCCTTCGAGTGCAATAATGGATTATCTGAAAAAAGCGCAGCAGAAAAGTCAGCAGATTCATTATCTGCCTTCTTACCGTCCCGAGCACAAGCTGAAATTGTGGAACTGGCTCAATGTTCATCCGGGCGATGAGCGGTTTTCCGTCGATTTCGTGAAAGCCGTTGTCAATATGCGCAATTATAAATCGGCGGAAGAAATCGCCGAAATAGAAAAAGCCTGTCTTGTCACGGCCGGGATGCATTTGGCCGCCATGCGCACGATACGTCCCGGTATCCATGAGTATGAAGTTGTCGCCGCGATAGAATCTGCCGCCGGTTCGCATAACTGCGGATTATCTTTTCCCATAATAGCGACGGTCAATGGGCAGACGCTCCACAATCATTATCACGGTAATCTTGTGAAGAGCGGCGATTTGTTTTTGACAGATGCGGGCGCGGAAACGGAAATGGGCTATGCCGGCGATATGTCATCGACGACGCCGGCCGATCATAAATTTACTGCCGGACAGCGCGATATATACAGAATCCAGACGGCAATGCATGACACGTCGGTAGCG
This sequence comes from Tannerella sp., assembly GCA_031269635.1. Taxonomy (GTDB): domain Bacteria; phylum Bacteroidota; class Bacteroidia; order Bacteroidales; family Tannerellaceae; genus Tannerella. The sequence goes on from JAISYY010000302.1 coordinate 1,214, forward strand.
GCGCTTCGTCCCGGCATCACCTTTGAGGAAATCTATGATATCTCTGCCGGGGTAATGATCGAAGGCTTGAAAAATTTGGGCCTGATGCGCGGCGATACGGATGATGCCCTGCATGAAGGAGCTTACGCCTTGTTTTATCCACATGGCTTGGGTCACATGATGGGGCTTGATGTACATGATATGGAAAACCTTGGCGAGATATATGTCGGATATGACGGTCGCCCGAAAAGCAAACAGTTCGGCCGTGCGTCCCTTCGTCTGGCCCGCATGTTGGAGCCGGGTTTTGTGCATACGATTGAACCCGGCATATATTTTATACCGGAACTTATCGACCAGTGGAAGTCTGCTAAAAAATTTGCCGATTTCATAAATTACGATAAAGTTGAAGCATATAAAAACTTCGGAGGGATACGCAATGAAGAAGATTATTTGATTACCGAAACCGGCGCCCGCCTTTTGGGTCAACGCATACCGCGAACTGTCGAAGAAGTCGAGGCATTTCAGGATTAGGTCAAGTTTCACGCTCCGGCTTCCCGGCCGCAGACGGAAAGCCGGTCAGAAACATCTTATGTAGGCCAGCGAAAAACTGTCGTAAAGACTGTCTTTCATGCCATGCCTGTAACGAAACGAAAGTATGTTTTCCCGGTATTCGTAATTCAGTTTTGTGCGCAGTTGCAACGGGCGATCGCCATTGTTTTTATATCCGTAAAATCCGGCGATGTCGGCATTAAATGTAAAATTCCCGTATAAGCCACTGATGCCGGCTGCGTAGAGTACCGCATCATTTTGTCGGTGTACGATATCGTTTGTCATCCAGCAATAAAAGCCGCACAAACCTTGTATGCGCAAAGAATATTGCTCGCCGGGGCTTTTATACAAATAGCGTCCGGCGTTCAGGTTAAACCAGTATGTAGCCGCGTCGGTATAACGTGCATCGGCCAACCGGTTGCCGCTTGCGGTTTTAAGCGTGGCTTCAATCATGATATCGGCCCATCTTTCGCTTCTTAACAACTGATAAAAAGAGCTTATGACGATGTCTCCATGCGCACCGCTTTCCCAGTACCGGCCTGCGGCATGTCGTTCTTCGACGGTTTCCTGCGTCGTGTTGTAATATTCGTAAACAATATAGCCGACTTCCACACCTGCACGGCCTTCCGCCACAGGGATAAATGTTCGTACATACACGTCTTTGGTCCGATCCCCTTCATACGCGTGATGCTCCCCCCTTAATTCAACTTCCCACTGCGTTCCGGTGCGTCCGCTATGTAATTCCGGTATGGGAAATGCGTTGGGGCCAAAATAACGTGGCGAATACTGCAGATCTTTCAACTTTTCGCGCCAGTCAGTGTCTTGTGCAAATCCTTTGTTTATCGCAATGGATGCCGTTAAAATAAAGAATAACAGGCATGTTGTTTTTTTTTCAAAAGTCATTTTTATAGATGTCATTTACGGATTTTATAATTGTTTTCGACGGGCAAAGATACGAAACAAAGGTGATTTGTCAACAAATTATAAAAAAAAGTTGCGTGATGCAGCGTTTTTGTTAATGCCTGCATCCTTATCACAAAAGCGTAACGCGGGATAGTGTTAAAGATTATATAAATAGATGTTTTTAGTAGGATAATCTCTACATTTGTATCGACTATCAGAGAAAAAATGTCCGGTTTAAAAAGATAAGATACGATTGCCGCGATAGACTTTGATACGCAGGATTTGACAATAAATAATATAAATAGAATTAAACCATCCGTTTAAACGGTCGTCTAATTTTTAAAATTATAATGACAGACTTTTTAAACGAAAATAAATTAGAGGAGGAACAGAAATGAAAACAAAAAAATTAACTTCCATGTTTGTAATGCTTGCGATGACAGTCGGTGTATTTGCACAGGAGGGATTTACGGATGATGTTTATTTCTCTTCAGGTAAGAGTAAAAGCAAAAAAAGCACAAAAGTAGAAACCGTGCCGGCCCCTTCTTCAAGGCAGGGCAGTAGCGCCACATCAACCGTATCTGCGACGAATGTCGCAGCATTGTCTGCCGCATCGCCGGTAAGCGAGAGGGATGTGGATGCATACAACCGCCGGTATTCCGATTACGAAGCGGCTGAAGATTTTGCGGATGACGCTTATGTCGATACTTATGCACCGGAGGATACGATTCCCGTTGATGTACGCAGATCCGACCTTGAGTACACGGAACGTATTATCCGTTACCATTCTCCGAGTAAGATAACGATTACCGGATCGGATAATGTTAATCTTTATTTAAGTGAAGGTTATTACGCTTATGATTATGAGACGTATGACGGAGGCGTTGACGTCAATATTAACATCGGTAACGGTTATGGCTGGGGATATGACCCCTGGATGTATTACAGTTCAGGGTATTATCCGTGGTATAGTTCATATTGGCATCGTCCTTACTGGGGCTATGGCTGGGGCGGTTTTTATGCCGGCGGGTATTCACCCTGGTATTATGACTGGTATTGGGGCCCGTCTTACGGCTGGGGTTGGGGACATGGTTATTACGGTGGTTATTATGGTGGTTATTACGGCGGCTATTATGGCGGTCACGGGTATCATCATCATTATGCCCCCCACTACCGCAACCAATACGGGCGTGCTGCAACAGGCGGTTCCCGTTCGGGCGGACGTTATGCGAGTAATTATCGTTCATCAAGTTCACGTTCGGCGATCTCATCGTCCGGTTCCCGTTCGGCAATGTCGTCTTCAAACCGGAGTTCATCTTCCGTACGTTCGGAAGGGAGAAGTTCTTCCGTGCGGAGCACTAATCGCGATTCGGGACGCAGCACGTCTTTGAGGGAAGGTACGTCTTCAAGAACGACGAGGGAAAGCGTCGCAAGAGCAGGCTCCGACAGCAATTCCTCGCGTGAGAACACCGTAAGGGCAGGTGCATCCGGCAGTCGTTCGGCAAATAACCAGGCAGAAACAACCAACCGGGGTGTATCTTCGTCATCGAAAGCCAATGTCTCAAGATCGGTT
>JAISYY010000003.1 GCA_031269635.1 Tannerella sp.
GCGGCAATTCCTTTCTGTTACAAGTATATATTGTTTACGATTATATTCACTGTGTTTGGCAGCGAACCGGGAGCGAATGATTGTTTCCAAATGTAATGCGATACATTTGTTTACATTAATAACATCTTATCATTCATATCAAGAAATAAAACAAATTATCTTTTTCGATTTTCGTTAACCTCCAAATTTTCGCGTTTTTCCGGCCAACATACGGATTGAGGAAAATATTCAATTCTCAGCGAGTTAACGGATGTATTCAAGTGGCTTGATAGAACGTTCAGCTTAATGCATAATTTTGTATAACAGTTCCTTATATATATCGCCGGGTGTTGCCGAATTGTTTTCAAAACCTTTCGATTTCGCATCCGCTGTGCGTATTTCGTGAATGATATCGAATACTTTCATCGCTTTATAGTTATTCACACCAAGTATATAATCATTCGCCTGGAACTGCCATTGCATGTTTAAAGTGTTCATAATTCCTTTTGCCGATTTGTCTTTTGAATAGAAACAAATCATAAGGTTAACAAAATAGTTGAATAATACCGGCAAGACGCTCTGAATCGGATTAGCTTTCTGGTTTTTATCAAAATAATCCGCGATACGGTTGGCCCGCAGGATATCTTTAGAAGCTATGGCATTGACAAGTTCATAGCTGTTGTAATCTTTATTTATCCCGATATTCGTTTCAATAAGTTCGGGCGTTATGCGTTTCGACGGGCTTTCACCCAATACGATCTTGAGTTTTTCCACTTCTTTTGCTAACCGTCCAATGTCGTTCCCCAAGTAATCGGCCAGCATCTGCGCACTTTTTCCGTCAATATCCATGGAGCGCTGTTTCACAAAAGATACGATGAAAGCGGCCATTTTATTGTCATAGATTTTTTTCGATTCAAAAACGATACCGTTCTTTTTAGCTTCCAGCAAGAAACTCTTACGCCCGTCTATCTTTTTGTATTTATGACAAATCACTAAAACCGTTGACAGCACAGGCGCTTTTATATAATGAGACAGCAGATCCGGCTTATTCAAATCCTGCGCTTCTTTAACAATGACAAGCTGGTGCTTGGCCATCATCGGAAAACGGCGTGCCGTGTTTATAATGTCCACGACACTGGAATCGTTACCGTAAAAAATCATCCGGTTAAAATCCCGTTCCGTTTCGTTCAGTACGTTTTGTACCAGCAAGTTTTCGATATAATCAATGAAATAAGGTTCTTCACCCATCAAAACATAGACGGGAGCAAACGTTCCAGCCGTTATATCACGGCATATTTCTTCAAATGTATATTCTTTTACGGCCATTTTACCAATTAAATTTGTACTTTTGCCAAACGAAAAATCAGACAAATATACAAAATATATTCAAATGCATATACTGAATTTACCGTTATATGATATAAAAGTGACGAAAAAAGATGGCAAGAAATACATCTATGACCCGTTTCGTCGTAAAAATGTTGCGTTAACGCCGGAAGAATGGGTCAGGCAACATTTTGTAAATTACCTGGTTGCGTCAAAATCTTATCCGCCGGAACGCATCGCAAACGAAGTTGCAATCCAGGTGAACGGGACGTCCAAACGATGCGATACCGTAATATATGACGATTATATGGAACCGTTATTAATAATAGAATATAAAGCGCCGGACATCACGATTACCGATGAAGTTTTCAATCAGATATCACGTTACAACTCGGCGCTCAAAGTGCCCTACCTCATTGTAAGCAACGGACTGGCGCATTATTGCTGTAATATGGACTACGTAAATATGAGATGCGGCTTCCTGAAAGATATTCCTGCATATACGGAAATAAACGTGAAACGGACATAAACCAATGATCAACACAGTTAAAAACTAAAGAGTCATGAACTGACAAAATGACGTTCAAATAAAACAATAAAAAAAAATAAGCCGGTTTGTTTGGTACTTCACCTGACAATTATTATCTTTGTGTCGAAATTTGTTACATTAAAAATTAATATAATAATTGCAGAAGATGATTTGGAATGAAACCATGGAATGCATGTCACGCGATGAGATGCGTAAATTACAGTCCATACGATTAAAGAGAGTGGTAGAGCGCGTGTATCATAACACACCTTTCTACCGTAAGAAAATGCAGGAATTAGGTATAACGCCGGATGATATCCGGTCAATCGACGATATTACCAAATTGCCTTTTACCGTTAAACAGGATCTGAGGGACAACTATCCGTTCGGCCTTATGGCTGTTTCGATGTCGGAGATAGTTCGCCTTCAGGCTTCTTCAGGCACAACCGGCAAACCGATTGTTGTAGGGTACACACGTGGAGATCTTTCCGTATGGAGCGAAGGGGTGGCAAGATGCCTTATCGCATACGGCCTGACAAGGAATGATATTGTACAGGTATCGTATGGATACGGATTGTTTACCGGCGGATTAGGCGCCCATGCAGGAACGGAGACGATTGGCGGCACCGTTATTCCGATGAGTAGCGGTAACACCCAGAAACAGATACAACTGATGCACGACTTCGGGGCGAATGCCCTCGCCTGTACGCCGTCGTACGCTTTACGCCTGGCAGAAGCGATACGCGAATCGGGTATGCCTGTCGAAGAATTTAAACTTCGCGTAGGAGTGTTCGGCGCCGAACCGTGGACGGACAATATGCGGAAGGAACTGGAAGAAAAACTCCACATAAAAGCGTATGACATATACGGGTTAACTGAGATTTGCGGCCCCGGTGTGGGTGGCGAATGTGAATGTCAGGACGGAACACACCTGTGGGAAGATCATTTCCTGCCCGAAATAGTGGACCCAAAAACACTGGAACCGGTTGAACCGGGACAACAGGGCGAGTTGGTTTTCACAACACTCACAAAAGAAGGTATGCCGATGATCCGTTACCGCACGCGCGACCTGACGTCTTTACATTATGATACATGTCCCTGCGGACGCACGGCCGTACGCATGAACCGTATACTCGGACGAAGCGACGACATGCTCATCATTCGTGGAGTAAACGTATTCCCGTCGCAGGTCGAATCCGTTATCCTCGAATTACCGGAGTTCGAACCTCATTATATGATCATTGTAGATCGCGTCAATAATACGGATACATTCCAGGTACAAGTCGAAGTACGCCAGGAATATTATTCCGACGAAATGAACAAAATGCTTGCGCTGAAAAAGAAAATAACTTCAAAGTTGCAAAGTGTGCTCGGCTTGCAACCCGATATAAAGATTGTCGAACCGCGAAGCATCGAACGCAGCCAGGGCAAGGCAAAACACGTGATAGACAACAGGAGATTTGTTTAATTAACAGCGAACTAATTATTCACTATCCATTATCAGTTATTCACTATAAAAACATAAAATCATGCTAATCAAACAGTTATCAATATTTTTGGAAAATAAGAGAGGACGCTTTACCGAAGTGGCGAAGCTCCTGGGAGAAGAAAACATCAACATGACGGCATTTACCGTTTCCGAAAATTCGGATTTCGGCATCCTGCGGCTTATCGTTTCAGATACGCAAAAAGCAATCAAAGTGCTGCGCGACAAAAAATATGCCGTCACCGAAGCGGATGTGATATGCCTGCATTGTCCGAACAAACCCGGAGCGCTGGGTTACGCTATGGATATTATCACCCGGTCCGGTATCTTCATTGAATATATGTATGCGTTTTCGGAAGGAGATTCGGCAAATGTGATTATTCGCCCGGACAGTCTGGAAAAATGCACGGAAGTGTTAACCTCCAATAAATTAGAGCTTTTAGCAGCCAGTGACTTATATAAGTTATAATTATTAACGTTTTAAATATGGATAGTTCAAATTGAAATATTATCTTTGCCGGCAAAAATCAGGTTGAGTGTGAAAAATATTATCTTATTGATGTCTGTGATGATGCTCTCGTTATCTTCCTGCGGGGAATATAACAAGGTGCTGAAAAGTCAGGATGCAGATTTGAAATACTCTTATGCAAAGAAGTATTTTAATGAGAAGAAATTCGTAAAGTCAGCCACTTTGCTGGAAGAAATAGTACAGTATTTTCGTGGCCGTGCGGAAGCGGAAGAATCGTTATACCTGTTGGCGCAAAGCTATTACGGGCAGAAAGATTATGTGACCGCGTCGGAGTATTTTAAGACGTATTACAATACCTATCCGAAAGGTGAATTTACGGAGCTTGCGCGTTTTTACGGAGCATACGGTTTGTATCTGGATTCTCCGGATCCCCGCCTGGATCAGGCACAGACTCACGAGTCGATAAGCCAGTTCCTGCTTTACATGGAATATTATCCTCAAAGTGAGCGTGCCGGTCAGGCGCAGGATATTTTATTCGAGCTGCAGGAAAAGCTGGCGTATAAGGATTATCT
>JAISYY010000113.1 GCA_031269635.1 Tannerella sp.
TTTCGGTACGGGCCGAAAGTCCCAAAGAGGGTTCGGCGGAGCTTTCGGCCGGTGCCGAAAGTACCAAAGAGGTCTCAGTGGAGTTTTCGGCACGTACCGAAAGTATTAGGTATGCGAAAATAACATGTAAAAATTCCCCTGATTGCTTCAGGCTTTGCCTTCGCAATGACGCGGCACACGCCTTCGTCATTGCGAACCCGCAGGGTGAAGCAATCCGGGATACGGTTATTGTTTGTTTATTTCGCATCACCAAAAATCAGCTGCGTCAACCCTGACCCATATTTCACACGCTATTTGCGCGTTTGCCCGTTTCCTTCTATAATATATTTGTAGGTGGTCAGTTCGCGCAACGCCATGGGGCCGCGGGCGTGCAGTTTTTGGGTGCTGATGCCGATTTCGGCGCCGAAACCGAACTGGGCGCCGTCTGTGAATGCCGTTGAAACATTCCAATAAACACATGCCGCATCAACCTGCCGTTCAAAGATTCGCGCCGTTTCGGCCGATTCGGTAACGATACATTCGCTGTGCTTCGAACTGTGCGTCGCGATGTGTTCCAGCGCTTCGCCGAGTGTGTTAACGGTGCGTATACTCATTTTGTAGTCGAGAAACTCCGTGCCGTAACTTTCCGGCGTCGAGGGTTGCAATAATGCGGCGGGATAGCGCCCGGACAGTGCGTTTAATGACGGTTCGTCCGCATAGATGATGACGTTGCTGGCTGCCGGTTTTCCGCAGATATAAGGCAAGTCCTGCAACCGGTCGCGATGCACGACAAGGCAGTCAAGGGCATTACAGACGCTGACGCGGCGCGTCTTGGCATTGTTGACGATCTCGCGTCCTTTTTCCCTGTCGCCGTCTTTATCGAAATAGGTATGGCAAATACCGGCGCCGGTCTCAATGACAGGAATTTTTGCATGGGTGCGTACATAATTTATAAGGGAACTGCTGCCGCGCGGTATCACCAGGTCAACCAAACCGACGGCCTGTAATAACGCCGTCGTTGCATCGCGTTCGGGGGGAAGCAACGTGCAAACGGCGGGATTTATACCGCGTTTTTTCAGTACGTCGTGTATGACGGCTACAAGCGTGCGGTTTGAACTGTCCGCATCGGAGCCGCCTTTCAGCAGGCACACGTTGCCGGACTTTATACATAGTGAGAATACATCGAACGTCACGTTCGGACGCGCTTCGTAAACGACGCCTATAACGCCGAACGGCGTCGCAACTTTCCGTATCTTCATGCCGTTGGGGCGTGTCGTTTCGCTTAAAACGTCGCCGACGGGAGACGGTAGTAAGGCGACTTGCCTCATGTCGCCGGCAATCCCGTCAATGCGCTCCGGCGTCAGCTTCAGACGGTCGTACTTCGGATCGGACGGGTCTAACCTTGCCAAATCTTCCCGGTTGGCTTCGAGCACGGCGTCTTTAGCCGCCGACAACGCATCGGCAATATCCGTAAGCGTTTCCGTTATCTGCGCATCGCTTATATCCGCCAAGTCCTTAACGGCCGCCGCAGCTTCCTTTATTTTATCCACATATTCCATCACATATACAGTTGAAAGTTAATTCTTAATTCAAATCGTTATCCCTCAAGATAGAGGTAATCATAATGAACAAGGGGCTTACCGGAGCGTTTACCGATACGTTTACGGGCTTCGTCGCTACCGTATCCCGAACACCCGACGCCTATCTGCCGGCCGGATTCATCCAGTATCTTAACGATATCGTCCTTTTCAAAATCACCTCCTATCCGCGTCACCCCGACAAACAAAACACTTGTTGCTTTTGGTTGAAGCAAGGCGTCGCGTGCGCCGTTATTCACAAAAACTTCACCTTTCGCAAAGCCTTCGGAATGAGCGATCCATTTTTTTATGTTGCTTACCGGTTTTGACGACGGGCGAAAATGCGTGCATACGACGTCGTTGTCACCGGCAAGGAGATCCGGCAGGATATTATCGCGCGTGCCGTTTGCTATGATGACGGCAATGCCTTCATCCGCCACCTTGCGGGCGATACTGCACTTCGTCAGCATCCCTCCCCGTCCGAACTGTGATTTCCCGGTTTGGATATACGACGAGATGTCGCACCCGGCGCCGGTTATTTCCCGGATAACCTCCGACCCGTTGCCGGACGGATCGCCGTCGTATATGCCATCTACGTTGCTGAGGAGAATGAGCGCATCCATATCCATCATTGCGGCGATAAGACCTGACAGCTCGTCATTGTCCGTAAACATAAGTTCCGTTACCGACACGGCATCGTTCTCGTTTACGATCGGGATCACGCCGTTTGCAAGCATCACTTCCATGCAGCGTTTCTGGTTCAGGTAGTGGCGCCGTGAGCCGAAATTTTCTTTCGTCGTAAGAATCTGTCCGCACGGGATACGGTGTTCGCGGAACAGTTCATAGTAACGGTTGATAAGTTTTGCCTGACCTACGGCCGAAAACAACTGTCGCGCGGAGACGGCGTCAAGTTTCCTGTCCGGTTTTATCTCGCTTCGGCCCGAAGCCACAGCCCCCGACGAAATCAGCACGACCGCAACGCCGCTGTGACGCAATGCCGCAAGCTGATCGACCAATGACGACATCCGAGTAACGTTCAATGTCCCGTCGTTGCGCGTCAGAACATTACTGCCTACCTTTACCGCTATCCTCCTGTATTTCATTCGTCTCTGTTTCCGTCTTTCGAACGTATTTCCACACGCCGGATCTTGCCGCTTATCGTCTTCGGCAATTCAACGACAAATTCCACAATACGCGGATATTTATAGGGCGCGGTGACTCGTTTCACATGATCCTGTATTTCTTTTACCAACTCATCTCCGGCGCGTTCGCGGTATTCTTTTGAAAGGACGATGGTCGCCTTAACGATCTGTCCGCGAATTTCGTCGGGCACGCCCGTTATGGCACATTCAACGACTGCCGGATGCGTCATGAGGGCGCTTTCCACTTCAAAAGGGCCGATCCGGTAGCCGGAACTTTTTATCACATCGTCGGCCCGGCCAACGAACCAGTAGTAGCCGTCTTCGTCGCGCCAGGCTACGTCGCCCGTATAGTAGAAGCCGCCGTGCATGGCTTCCTGCGTGCGTTCGGGATCGCGGTAATATTCCTTAAACAGGCCGACCGGCTTGTTTTCGCCGACACGGACGACGATCTGTCCCTGCTCCCCGTCTTCGGCTCTCGTCCCGTCGGGGCGCAGCAGGTCTACGTCGTACTGGGGATTGGGAAGTCCCATGGAACCGGGTTTGGGCGTTGTCCACGGGAATGTGCAAATCGTCAGGGTCGTTTCCGTCTGGCCGAAACCTTCCATCAGTTTTATCCCCGTCAGTTTATGGAAAGCGTCAAAAACCGCGGGATTAAGCGCCTCTCCCGCTATTGTGCAGTATTTTAAGGAAGACAAATCGTATTTCGTCAAGTCTTCACGTATGAGGAAACGGAAGATTGTAGGGGGCGCGCAGAGGGAGGTGATCCCGTAATTCTGTATCATACGCAACATGTCGGCGGGCGTAAATTTCTCGTGGTCGTAAACGAAGACCGTCGCCCCGGCAATCCACTGTCCGTACAGTTTACCCCATACGGCTTTTCCCCAACCCGTATCTGCAATCGTCAGGTGGAGGCTGTCTTCGTGGAGATTATGCCAGAAACTGCCGGTCGTGATATGTCCCAAAGGATAGAGATAATCGTGGATGACCATTTTAGGTTCGCCCGACGTTCCCGAAGTGAAATACATCAGGGAGGTGTCCCCGTTCGTATTCACATTTGCCGGACGCACGAACGGGGCTGCGTTTGCAATGCCTTTATGGAAATCGTCGAACCCGCCGGTGATCACCGGCCCTACGGATACCAGTTTTTCCACGGTTGGCGAATCGGGCATGGCTTCTTTTACGTGATTGAGAATCATGTCTTCACCTACGCATACAATCATTTTTATATCCGCAGCATTTGCACGGTAAACAATGTCTTTTTTCGTCAGAAGATGGGTCGCCGGAATGACAACTGCGCCGATTTTATGCAGCGCAACGATTGAGAACCAGAACTCATACCGGCGTTTAAGGATCAGCATGACCATGTCGCCGCGTCCGATGCCCAGCGATTGGAAATACGAAGCCGTCCGATCCGAATATTTTTTTATTTCCGCAAACGTGAAATCAATATGATCGCCCTGATCGTTTGTCCAGCATAAAGCCTTCCTGTCCGGCTCTTTTTCCGCCCATGCATCAACAACATCATAACCGTAATTAAAATTTTCCGGTATCGTTATTTTAAAATTCCTTTTGAAATCTTCCTGCGACTCAAAAGTTGTCTGTGCCAAAAACCTTTCTAACATTTCCTAATCGTATATATAATTTAATGTATAGCTTACAGTATTATCGCCAGGAAGTTGACTTGACGGCCGTCAAGCGCTTTCATCCCGTGCGGCAATTCCGAATTGAAATAGATGCTGTCGCCTTCCTCCAGAATAAGATCCTTGCCGTTTATGCGTATCAGCATACGGCCGCTTATGACGTAGTTGTATTCCTGTCCGGCGTGTGAATTAAGGTACATCGGTTCGCCGTCCGGTTTCGGATGAACGGTAACCATAAAGGGATCGGCCTTACGCTTTGAAAACCCCGCCGCCAGCGACTGGTACTTATAGGCCTTTGTCCGTTCAACGGATACGCCCTTTCCCTTGCGGGTAACAAAATAAGCGCTCATCCTGGGTTCGTCGCCGAACATAAGCGCCGTCAGTTCTATACCGTACGCCTGCGAGATATTGTGAAGTACGCTCACCGATATATCAACCGTTCCGCTCTCAAGCGTCACGTATTCTTCCGGCGAAATCCTGCACGCTTCCGCCATTTCTTCAACACTGATTTCCAGTGCATCCCGAAGCCCTTTCAAACGTTCGGCTATCTGTTTTATTTCTTCATTCATACTGTGTTTATTTAATCCTAACCATGAACCGGCGGCAAAAGTAATAAAAAAAACTAACTATTATCCACTATTTTATTTGTTTTTATCAGCGAACATGCACAAATAACTTTATTTGGTAAGTAATACAATAGTATTATGTTTATTGTGCAAGCTTTATGGGATGTGGAGGCTGCGGGCGATTTATTTAAATCAAATTCGGTTTATGTAATAAATAATCGTTATATTTGCAACCGTGAAACAGAATAAATAATCAATACACATGAGACCGCTGTATCAGGAACTGTCTTTTTTACCGGCAAACTATG
>JAISYY010000125.1 GCA_031269635.1 Tannerella sp.
ACGGCCATCCGCGACATTAAGGATTTAGTCGCAAAAGGTATTTTGAAACAGGAAGAAGGCGGAGGACGCAGCACAAATTACGAACTGACAAAGATGTAGAGTCATGGTTGTCCCCCGCGTGGCGGGCTTTGCCTTCGTCGCGTTAAAAGCAAGCGTCCACGCTTACGGCGAAGCAAAGGAGATGTAAATAGGATTGATTATAAAGAACGAGAAAAGGGCAAGCCGCGAGGTTCGCCCTTTTTTGTTAAATATACTACTTTCGGCGGATATTGTTTTGCATTACTCACAGTTTGCATTATCTTTGTCCCGATTTCGGTGTAGCCGTTTCGTGTTCGCGGGCGGTTAGTAAAAGGGAATCCGGTGCGAAACCGGAACTGTGCCCGTAGCTGTAAGTTCTTTAGACCTCGGCATTTCTCAACAGCCACTGACTTTCGTTTTGAAGTCGGGAAGGCAGCCGGTGAAAGGGAGGACAAGTCAGAAAACCTGCCGGAATTTTTTATAACAATGTCCCGGGTATGGATGTTGCAAACTTATTTTTTATGTCAAGAAGACGGTTTACTATTATGAACATGTGCTTTACAGTCGCATGTCTCGCTTCTTTTACGGCGCTTCCGGCTCAGAACGACCGGCAGGCTGATACCGTAAAATCGCGGCAGCTTCCCGATGTGGAGGTTGTTGTGCAGTCGCGTACGTCCGTTGCACGGCAGGCGGCTCCGCTGCAGATTCTTGACCACGCCGCCATCAGCCGCCTCGGGATACAGGAGTTGTCCGAAGCCGTGCGCCGCTTTTCGGGCGTTACCGTAAAGGATTACGGCGGGATAGGAGGGCTTAAAACGGTTTCCATCCGCAGTCTCGGTGCGCATCATACGGCGGTGGTCTACGACGGCGTTTCCATTTCGGACGCACAGAGCGGACAGGTGGATATCAGCCGCTTTACGCTCGACAATGTGGAGATGATCTCGCTTTCCATGGGGTTGCCGGACGGGATGTTGCAGACCGCACGCCTCCATGCTTCCGCCGGGGCACTGCATATCACGACGCGGAAACCCCGTTTCGTCGCCGGACGGCCGCGCCTCCTGTCCGCAAAAATAAAAACCGGCTCGTTTGGCCTCGTCCATCCCGTTTTGTCATACGCCCGGAAACTGCATAAAAACCTGAGCGCCTCCGTGTATGCCGATTATATGCGTGCGGACGGCAAATATCCCCATACGCTGACGAACGCAACGCTGATAACGCGCGAAATGCGCATCAACAGCGACATCGAAACCCTCCGCCTGGAAGGAAACCTGTACGGCGATTTCGGGCGGGGAGGGAATCTCGAAACGAAGCTGTACACCTTTCATTCGGAGCGCGGACTGCCCGGCTCCGTGAATTTCTACAACAGGACGGCGACCGAGCGGTTGTGGAACGATAATACCTTTGCGCAGGCGCGGTATAAAAACCGGTGTGGCGAACGGTTCACGCTTCAGGCCGTCGCCAAATACGCTTACGCCTGGTCACGCTACCGGGATGTGAACGACAAATACGCGGCCGGTTACCAGGAAGACCGGAATACGCAGCACGAATATTACGGTTCCGCCGGCGTCCTGTATGCGCCGTCGGATGGGCTGAGCGCTTCGCTCGCGGCGGATTATGCGCATACGAGGCTTCGCAACAATTTCCTCAACGCGCCCCAGCCCCGGCGCCACACGTCGCTGACGGCCTTTTCCGTGCAGTATAAAAACGATCGTTTTACGGTGTCGGGCAATGCGCTCGGCACGTACATATCCGACCGGGTGGCGAGCGGCGACCGCCCGGCAGACCGCCGGCGCCTTTCGCCCGCCGTCGCCATTTCGTGGCAGCCGGTCGGACGTAGCGCCCTGCGTGTCCGCGCTTCGTATAAAGACATCTTCCGCATACCGACGTTTGCCGACCTCTATTACCTCCGCATGGGAAATACCGGCCTCAAACCCGAAAAGGCGCGGCAGTTCAACGCCGGCCTCACCTGGAGCGGGTCTGTCGGCTCGGCAGTCCGCTACCTGAGCCTCTCGGCCGACGGATACTATAACAGGGTGAAAGATAAAATCGTTGCGCTCCCTACATTATATATATGGCGGATGATGAACATGGGGGAAGTTGAGATAAAAGGCGCGGATGTGAACCTGTCTGCGGAAATCCCGTTATCCGGGGCGATACATACGGTTATCTCCGGCAGTTATACGTACCAGCATGCGATTGACATCACCAATCCCGGTGCGAAAAACTACCGCCACCAGATTCCCTATACGCCCCGCCATACCGGGAACGGGTCGGTAACGATCGGAACGCCCTGGATAAACGTCTCCTGGCTGCTGACGGTGGTCGGCGAACGGTACGCCCTGCCGCAAAACACGAAAGCCAACCGGGTGGATGCCTACGCGGAACAGAGCGTCTCGCTGAACCGGACTTTTCAGCTAAGAAATGCTTCGGTGCGTCTGCAGGGCGAGGTGCTGAACCTTGCGGACACGCAGTACGATGTGATTCAGTATTACCCGATGCCCGGCCGTTCATGGCGGCTGAGCGTCGCATTAGATATTTAACTATTTTATAATTTTTAAAACGAATGACTATGAACAGAAAAAATTTTATTTACACAACGGCTTTATACATGGTTGTTGCCATCCCTTTTTTTACGGGTTGTAAGGACGATGATGATCCGGAGCCAAAGCCGATCGAGCCGTCGGAATACATTTATGTGTTGAACAGTGGAAACATGGGCAGTAATAATGCAAGCCTGTCCATGTATGATGTGATTGAAGGCGCCGTGACGAAAGATATTTTTGAAATCCGGAACGGGCGCCGTCTGGGAGATACGGGACAGGATTTGATTGTTTACGGAAGCAAAATGTACATCGCCATGTATGGCGAATCGACCATCGAAGTGACCGACCTCGAGGCGAAATCAATCAGACAAATCCAAACGGAAGGACAACCGCGTTATTTTGCCGTCGACGGGGGTAAGGTGTATGTCACTTATTACAACGGTTACGTTGCGCGTCTTGACACGGCGTCGCTGACAGTTGAGGCTAAAGTTCAAGTTGGGCGCAATCCCGAACAGTTGACGGTGGCAAACGGGAAACTGTATGTCGCTAACTCCGGAGGGATGGATTACAGTTCGCCGCTGGGATATGACAGGACGGTTTCCGTGATTGATATTGCGACGTTTACCGAAACGAAAAAGATAGACGTTGTCATTAATCCCAGTAATATTGTATCCGATAGTCGGGGGAACGTGTATCTTGTGTCTATGGGGAATTATGGCGACATACCCAATACGCTGCAAAAAATCAATTCGGGAACGGATGCGGTTTCGGTTATGGAGGGTATAAACGGAACGATCCTCGCTGTTTTGGAAAATACGTTATATGCGATACATTCACAATATGGGGATCCGGTCATTTTTTATTATTCCTACGATGTGGCGAACAGCCAGCTCTTGTCCGATAATTTCATCGGGAACACGGAAATAGCCAGCCCTTTCAGTATCAGTACGGATAAGGTTTCCGGTGAAATTTACATCACAACTTCCGATTGGACGAACGACGGCGACGTGTATGCGTTCGACAAGGCGGAAAAATTTGTAACGAAATTTGAAGCGGGTCTGAACCCGATGAAAGCCGTAAGGGTAAAAAAATAGTTCAATGATACGCAATTGCTTCTGCTTATTATTGGCGCTCTGTCTTGCGTCAGGCTGTGACGTGAGACAGAGTTCTTCCCCCGGCGCCGGACGTGCTTCCGAAGGCGCTGCGGGAGAGCGTACCGGCATACCGGACAAAAATACGGCGGACGGGGGACGCATATCGCCGGATGAGGACGGGCCGTCTCCGCCGGAAGATTTGTTGAGCCTCAAAGACTCCGTTCGTTATGCGGTGGGCTATAAAGTGATCCGGAGCGGCGGGTATACAACCGTGGAAGTGCGCGACCCGTGGAACGAAAGGAAACTGTTGCAGCGTTACCTGCTGGCGCCGCGAGACTTGCCCTTGCCCGAAGGGATGCCCAAGGGCGTTGTCGTCCGCGTACCGCTGCGCAATATCGCCGTCTACACGTCGGTTCACAGCGCAATACTCGACGAACTCGGCGCCACAGGCGATATTTCCGGCGTCTGTGAATCGCGCTATATAAACATTCCCGCCATAAAAGAAAACATCCGCAATGGCCTGATAACGGACTTGGGGGAAGCGACATCGCCCAGTGTCGAAAAAATGATTGAAACCGGTACGGAAGTGATACTTGCCTCACCTTTCGAGCACGGGAGCTACGGTGCTGTGGAAAAGTTAGGTATCCCCATCATTGAGTGCGCCGATTACATGGAAACATCTCCCCTCGGACGCGCCGAATGGATAAAGTTCATAGGACTCCTGACAGGCCGGAACGCCCGCGCAGATTCCATCTTCCGTCAAACGGAAGCAAATTACCTGCGGATAAAAGCCCTTGCCGGAAACACGGAATACCGCCCTGCGCTGATGACGGGAATGAAATACGGCTCCACGTGGTACGTTCCTTCCCGCGAAAGTTTTATGGCGCATGTTTACAACGATGCCGGGGCAAACTACCTGTTCAGCTACCTGCCGGGCGCCGGCAGTACTCCCATGAGCTTTGAAACGGTACTGGAGAAAGCCATCCACGCCGACATCTGGCTGATTCACTACAACCGGGAAAGTGAGATGACGTACGACGCCCTGAAATCCGATTATTCGCCCTACAGCCGCTTCGACGCTTTCCGCAACCGTCATATCTACGCCTGCAACACAAACCATTCGCTCTATTACGAAGAAGTACCGGTACATCCCGACTACCTGCTGGCAGAATTGATTGCCATTTTTCACCCCCACCTCCTGCCGGAGCATAAATTCCGTTATTTTGCACCGCTAAGCGATGAAAATAAATAAGACATAAAATTGGGGACATCCTTCCCGGACTGTTAAAAATCAGCCTTTGCCGGCAGGGCGAGTTTAAATTTGAAATAAATACGCTATCTTTGACGGCAAATCAATAACAATAAAAAGACAAGGCTATGGATACAGAAAAACAGAACAGCGAAGAACCGAAATCGTGTATCATCGCCAATCCGATCTACGACACCGTTTTCAAAAAGCTCATGGAAAACGAGCGCATCGCCAAATTTTTTCTCGCCACGCT
>JAISYY010000258.1 GCA_031269635.1 Tannerella sp.
GGTAACCCATAAGAACACATCCGTCTTTAACAAGCGGAAGGCTCGGACTTCCTATTCTTTCACCGGCGGGATAATATCCCGTATCATCTCCGACAGCTCCCGGCTGGTCGCTACCTCCTTTCCGGTCAAAAGTATACAGATAAGCAACCGGCGCCTCAGGCGTAGGTGCCGCAGGTGTAGGATAAGGCGTCGGCGTAGGCTGAGGTGCAGGCGTCGGATCATTCGGTTCTTCTTCCGGCGGAGGCGTAGCCTCATCCGGAGGGTTCGGATCACCCGGCGAAGGCGTAGGCGTAGGCGTAGGTACAGGTTCACCGCCCCCACTTCCCGAAGGATGCAACCGGAGCCAGTTAGAAGAATCCATCCATCCCGCTACCGACGTCCCCGCATACTGTTCAATAATCCACTGCTTCACTCCCACAGCATACGTAATAATCATCCCCACTCCCCGCACAAGGTCGGGAACCGTTTCCCTCGCCTGGTTCGCAGTGTAATAACCCGCCGAAAGCGGATGCTCAACCGTTACATTATAAACAGAAGAACCGGCGCTCGAAGACCCGGAAACAGGCCGCCAATACCGAAGCTGATTATCGTAAACATAGAATGTAAATTTCGTTATCACAAAAGAAAAACATCCCGTATCGCATCCGTCGGGATATTTATCATACAACTCATGTACATGAAAAACAGGTGCCTTCATGTATCGGAAAGCCGGAATCCGTTGAAAGATAAATAGCAAAATATCATCAAAAACCCGGTTATTATGTTTATTGTCGCACATCATACGTTTATTGTTTAAATGTTATTGTGGTTCCGCGAACCGATTTCAACGAAGGATATGCCCGTATGGCAGTTTCCTGCAACTGGGTAGCAACGTCGTACTTCCCCAAAAGAACCGAAACATTGGCCGCAGACAAATAGCACATCGGCTCCGTTATCTGTTCCTTTAACCGCAAATCATAATCATCATTCTTGTCCTTAAGCGGTTCGGGAATAGGAATATAAATAGCAGCTTCCATCTCATGCGTTGCCAGGCCGCGCGGAAGCGAATAGTAGTGTAAAACCTGTTGGATAGAGTTCAACGAAGAAACATACGTATTGTCAATCACGCAAACAGGACGAATCGTACTCCCCCTTGTGTATTCGTTAAATTGGACACACGCCGTCTTTTCATTCTGAACAGAAGCCTCAAAAACGGGCTTTTGCCAAAGTTTCATTTTGAATTTGGATAGAAGATAAAAATCATTGGGAAGTACCACATAACCCGTACCGCCAGCAAGATCTTCCACTTTTCTCTCATTAAGAAAAGAATCATTGCGAAACCAGGTTCTCGGGAAAACCCCCGCGCATATTTTCCATGCATCCAGATAACTCCCTTCAATATATCTATCCACCTGCGCATCCTCCGCCCCCAACAGCGAATTTCCGGCAACATCAATCAATCCCGCCTCATTCATAATTAGCAGAACTCTTTTTATATAATCCGATTTTGTCATTGATGCGTTTTTTATAAAAAAGGCTGCCAGTGTTCAACTGACCACTAACAGCCCCAATAAATACCTCATATCTGTTACGCTACCGTCAGATTCGGAAAAACCGCTCCAACCTCTTCCGCAACAGTCAAAATAGCCTCATTCGATTGAAGTTTGGAAGGATGAATCCCGTAAGGATCTTCCTGAAGCACTTCCACAGCCTCATTCCAGTCCGTTACTTCGGGAAATTCCCTCGTGGTTCGCACGGTTTCCTTTTTCGGTCGACCGGCCGAAACCGTAAGGCAAACAATATCGCCCCGCTTAAACGGCTCCGAATCTTCCAGCGCCGATTGCAACTTTTTATCTTCAATCGACAACGTCTTGTCGTAGTTCGTGAAACGCAAAATAACCGCTTCCGAATCAACCTTAACATAAAACGATTGCGATCCCTTCCGGGATTGATACATCTTCTTGCTCATAACACTTCTATCAAGTCAGCGAAACGCGAAGATGCGCCTCGTTATTTTTTAGAATCAAAGCAGAGGGTTCTGTTAAGATACGGCTCCGGCTATCCCGTTGACCCGTCTTCACATTATCAATAGGAATCGTTCGCCATCCCATAGTTACCTTTTCCAGATAATTATGGTCAAGAATAAAAGCATTCCCCCGCAAACCAACCTCATTCATATCCTTCGCGTGGAAAATAAGCAATTCTCCAAAATTACTTATAATACTCGAAAGGTTAAATCCAAACAACTGGTGCCGTTCCCCGGGATAAATAACCGAATTATACTGCACCTTTTGCAATTCCGTAAGAAAATTGGTAGAACACATAAGGACTTTTTGATCACTCGAACTCGGACCCGCAAAGGCAGCAACACACAAATCTATCAGCCTGTTGGCCGTAATAGGATTCCCGCTAAACGTAAAATCATCACCCGCCTGGTACCAGATCCCTTCCGTAAAGTAAGTATCCTCTACCCGGTCATTGTATTTATTAGCCATCTTCAGTTTAGCCAACGTTCCCTTCCAGTAGCCATTATTAACCTCCCTGCGGTATTCCAATAATGCCCGTTCCGTAATGTCATCAAAAGTAAAATGAATCTCTTTTTCCGCCATCTGGAAAAAGGTCGATTCTTCCACCTCGGCAATCGCTTTTTGCAGGTACTGATATTTTTTAGTCGGCAGATTTTTAAACACGTCTGTACGAATCTGGGTTTCCGAAGCAGCGCGCATCGAACGGGCAACCGTCGTATTCACACTCAATGCCGGAATCGAACCCCCCGATCCCGATGCCGGATCATTTCCTATACCATTCACAGCCTTACAAATAGGCTTACCGGACGAATCCCTTTCCACAACCACCAAAACCAAATCGCGCAAAGGATCAACAGTCGAACTCCCCGGAAGATAACCCGAAACACCCTGAACAATCAGCGTTTCATTAATAGCTATATTCCCATTATCCGTAAAATCAATCGCAGCCTGCGCAGCCGAAGTAACAGCCGTCTTAACGCGCGTTTCCGTCGGAAGAAATCCTTGCGTATAATACTCGCGAATTTGACTGTTTATCCTTTTAGTGCGAGGAATCTGTCGGGCAATCGTATCCATCGAAAACCGATAAGGCTCCAACTTCAATAACTCTTTATCCAGCGAATTTTGAATAAAATCATCTACATTTTCCTGCGCAAACGCCACCGTTTCACCGCCATTATTATGTTCGGCCACACCTGCGCCCGTAGTCGCCACCACATCGGCGGTCATAGCCCCCGCATCAACAATCCCAAACAGGGAACACAACAGCAGGGTGATTACCATCAACAACCCGCTCTCTCTCAATTTCAATAAACCACTTTTCATTTTCAATATACTTTAAAATTAAATTAAACGTCTTTGTGCCGGAGCAGTACCCGGAATGGGTGTAGCCCGGATGATTTCGTTACGATCTTTGGGATTCAAATTACCTTTCCTTCCCATTCCACTTCCATTTCTTAAATCGGGAACAGCCGGAGCTTTGGTTTTAGCCTCCATCTTCGCTTCGATGACTTCATTTTTTCCCTCAACAAATCCCGTTTCGGCCGCTTCCTGTACGTCTTTTTCGTAATTCAGTCCCTTCCATTTATACTCAATGTACTCCGGAGGAATAATGCCCATAAGAAAATTCTCGGCATCGGAAAAAATCACATCGTTCAGCTGAGCGACCTGTTCATCCGACAGTCCGTTCTCCGTCTTAAACTTTTCGAGATTTGCCTGATACTCCTTGATATTTTCAAGCGCCTTTTCCTGTTCCGCCCGGCTATTAGCCAAACGTTCCAAATATTCCTGATAGCCCGCTTCAAACTCTTCCGGATCGCTTTCGATAAATTCTTTCCCGAAAATACTCCCAAGCGCATAAGGAACCGACTTGGAATCCTCACCGGTAATCCTTGAAACCAATTCAGCCAGCTTCGGATCTTTCATCAACTTTTCGGAAAACCGGCTGTGCACTCCCGAAAGCTCGTCGTGCTTTCCCTGTAAATCCGAAAGCTGCCCGGCCTGATAATCAAACAAAGAATCATCATCCGGATCCTCCGTAGTGTCGGGAAACGACGCCCGATAAGATTCCAGAGCCGCCTGACGCCCTTTCTTCTTCACCACATCTTCATTTACTTTTACTTCTTCTTCTGCCATAACAGATTTTTTTAAATCATTCCTTTAAATCATTCACAGTACAAAAAAACACATAAAATAATAACTTTCTGTGCATTGAAATGAAAAAAATATTCGGCTCACTATTTAGAATAAATCTAAATAAAATTTATATCTTTGCAAAAAAATAAAGAGAATGGAGCTGTACTTCAAAAAAGAACGCGACAAAGACTTCTTCGCTGTCTGCGAAAGCATACGAAAAGAACATGGAACGACCTATATTTCCTCGGAAAATATTGTAAAGAAAGCCATTTATCACGAAGCCGAATCCTTCTATTTGAACACCAAAGTATATTCCCGCATCATTAACAAAATCCGTTGCGGAGCATTAGACAAGATGCGCAATCCCATAAAAAAAATCATGTATCTGGAAATTTGGAAGCGATACCTGCACATCAAAAGAGAAAACCCGTCCTTTTCGATGACCGATTGCGCAAGAGTGATTTCCGCACAGCCGGCGCCCCGCTTCTACATGAACGAAAAAAGCGCCTTGAATTTATACTACGATCTCATCAAAGCCAAGCACACATGAAATACCTTTTTGTCCTCCTGTTTATTATTGTGTTCTGCCTTTTCGACAAAAACCTGGGCTACACAAACGCCTCCCCTTGGTGGACGCACTTCACCTACCTGTTTCAACACGCAGGAATCGTTCACTTACTGATCAACTCCCTTTCCTTTATCGGCATGTTTCGTTTATTGGAAAAGTTTATAAATAGATGGGTGTTGTCCGTATCTGTTATTACAGTTGGATTTGTGGCCTCTTTCCTTTCGATGTACAACGCGCCTACGGTTGGCGCTTCAGCTATGGTTTATGCGATGGTCGGCATATTTTTTTCAATGGTGAATCTGTGCGGGGACATAAAAATACTCGACAAAAAGAAGTTTGCCGTGTTTATTGTTGGAATTGCTGCCTGTTTATTTATTAGCGCATCGAAGGGAAACAGTAACTTTTTCCTGCATGTGTTTTCTTTGATTCTTGGACTGATTGCGGGAACTGTTATCGCTATTTTCAGGGAAGAGATGTAAATATGACAAAGTTTTTTATCGAAAAGTTTCACAACTGATAAACTTTTTATATCTTTGCAACCATGAAAAGGACAATATACAAATCGAAAGAATTTGAAGATTTTTATTCTTCATTGAACGAAAGAACAAGAAAGAAAGTAGAATATGTCCTTCAAATTATCGAAAATGAAAACATTGTAAGCGGAAAATTTGTAAAAAAACTAACAAATTCTGATTTTTATGAATTAAGAATATCAACCGACAATGAATATAGGGTGATTAATTTCACAATGGACAGCGACAGTTTTATTAATTCAACAAAGATATTATTACTGAATGGATTTGTAAAAAAGTCGGAATCCGATTATGGTAAACAAATAATAATTGCTCAAAACATAATGAATAAGGAGGATTTTATAAATGGGAACAACGATTGATAAAAAACAATTAAATTGGAGTAAAATTGAGAAGCTTCCAACAGCCAATAAAATGCTGGATGATTTATATGGAAAAGAAGGTTCTTCTGAAAGAGAAATATTCAAAAAAGAAGCCTATGCTTATTATACCGGTCAAATCATAGAGCAAGCAAGAAAAGAAGCTAAAATGACACAAACAGAACTTGCACAGAAAATAGGGAGTAGCAAATCATACATATCAAGGGTAGAAACAGGACGAACAGAGCCTAAAGTATCTACTTTTTATCGCATTGCTTCTGCATTAGGACGTTTCGTTGAATTAAATCCGGTATATTCACAACGATGAAGCCCTGATTAACGGGCTTCATCATTCATCAACTTGATTATCACTCAATCAGAAATATTTTTAACACAATCACTTGTAATAAACGACTATTAAAAAGTTTTTTTGTAACTAAAAATCAGTTGAGCGCAGTTTGGTATTGTGAAATAAAATGATTGTCTTTGTCCTGCGTTTCGATTACGGCGGCTTCGGCCGCTGTTTTCATTTTCTTCCATATTCAGTCCTCCAAAACCTGCTTCCCGGTCTTATTCATCTCAATCACCTTCCGTTTAAGCCCCGCAATCTCAATTTCCATATCCTTTTGCGCCTGCCCCTGCAATTCATCAAGCATACCTTCCATCTGTTTGATTTGGCGAATAAGGCCGGACAGTTCCCAATGTTCAGGAGTGCCGAGTTTGCCGGCTTTCTCATTATACTCTTTTACCCTCCCGTTCAGTTCTGTTACCTTTTGCGCGAGTTCAACAATCCCGATTTTCCCGCTTGCTGCATCCTGCTGCAGTCTGCCCCGTTCGATTCCTGTTTCTTTAATCCCTTTATGATATTGTTTCATCAGGGTACTGTTCTCCGATATTTTATTTGCCACCTTG
Source organism: Tannerella sp. (assembly GCA_031269635.1). GTDB lineage: Bacteria > Bacteroidota > Bacteroidia > Bacteroidales > Tannerellaceae > Tannerella. The sequence continues at coordinate 6,512 of JAISYY010000258.1, forward strand.
CGGTACATGGATTCCTCATTCTGCCCAATCGGCGATAAATCGCTTTCCGGCACATAAAACCCGCGGAAAGGAGTATCCCGTACCTTTACCTCTTCGTCGGGAAGAATACCCTTGTATGCCGAATCCAAAGTCTGGGATATGGTTGTGTACAGCCCCCCGAAATAACCGCTTAACAGATGTTGCGCCTCGTCCGGATTAAAACTCAGCACTCCTTTTTTGGCCCCGTCGCCACCGGTTGCATGGTCTGTCAGTTTGGCAAAATCAACGAGGAACGACGGCGCATAGGCTTCGCCTTTCCTGTTTATGCGTATCTTTTTATATCCGGGAAGCGCGTCGTTTGCCCACTGGTTAAGAAACGGCAAATTCCTGAAATCCCTGTTAACCGCAATCTGCGCTATCGGTTTGGCGACGTCCGGTAAAACCCCGGCTACGGCAGTTTTACCCGCTTCTTCCCAGCCGTCGGTAAACACATCCGCCGATGCGGCTGCAAGCGGGGTAATCGGGCTGTTGGGTATCAGGTCGGTAATCTTAATGGCAGAATCAAGGAAAGCATCCCCGCCGGATTTCTTTCCCATAATGGCCGCCATAACATTGTCGCCCATTGCATGAAATACCCGCAATTCGTGCGGAAGCGGTATTTTGGCAAATCCTTTCCACGTCCAGATACAAAGGTTACTTTGCCTGTCCCACTCCGGCAGATTCCAGTATGCTTCTTCCGCATCGTCGCCGCCAAGCAGCGCAGCCACAAGCGGCATTATCGCGCC
>JAISYY010000272.1 GCA_031269635.1 Tannerella sp.
CTCCATATCGCGCGAATCCCAGTTTGTCATGGAACCGACATACCAGGCGTCTCCTTTCCGGCGGGCGATTGTTACGTATTTGCCGATCTCGCCGTTCAGCGCAACGGTATTGTCCCAAACTGTCGGTACGGAGGCAATGAACGATGTACATTCCGGTTCCCGCATGTAATTCGACGGACAGTCGCAAAGCATGTTCAACGGCGATTCAAAAATGACGTATTCCGCCAACTGGCGGCAGCGCGTACCCTGGCTCATCGCTTCATTATACACGCTCCTGTAATTGCTTTTCGTGGCATTACGCATGGCGCCCTGCGTGTAATCCATCGGACCGGCAACCTGACGGATAAACGGTATGATCACATCATAAGTGACCTGATCCGGATTAACCGCCCATTTCAATTGTTCCAGGCCGTTTACGCCTTCAAAATTAATTACATTCGGATACGTGCGCTGCAATCCCGTCGGTTTGTAGGTGCCGTGGTAATCTATCAACAGTTTATATTTTGCTCCCATTTCCGCTCCACGCCGGTGAAAATCGACCATCGGCTGATCATTCCTGTCCATGAAATCAACCTTGAAGCCTTTAATACCCATCTCGCTGTAATGTTTGCATACGGCTTCCATATCCCGGTCGAACGCATGGTATCCGGCCCAGAGAATCAGGCCCACATTTTTTGCATTTGCATAAGCGACCAGTTCCGGCAAATTAATTTCAGGTACGACGCGGAACAGGTCGGCTTTTTTGTTCACCGCCCAACCTTCGTCAAGAATAACGTATTCGATGCCGTATTCGGAAGCAAAATCAATATAATACTTATACGTATCATTATTCACGCCCGTTTTAAAATCCACGCCATAAAGATTCCAGTCATTCCACCAGTCCCAGGCGACCTTGCCGGGCTTAACCCACGAAAAATCACCTTCGGCAGGAGTTGCAAGCTTATACACAATGTCGCTGTCGGCCAGTTCCGAATCTTTCTCCGATACGATTACGATGCGCCACGGGAAAACGGTCGCACCGTCAAACTTTGCGATATAACTTTCGCGGGATTTTACCAGCATCTGCAGATTGTTATGCCCGCCCTGTTCCACTTCCTCCGGACAAGGGGCAAATACGCCTTTCACTCCGTTGGCCTTGTCACCGGGATAAAGAAACATTCCCGGATAGTTCATCAGGTCGGCCTCCGTTATACATATTTTTTTGCCGTTCGCCCCTTCCGCAACGAACGGGGTAAGCCCCAGCCGTTTCCTGTTCCATTCGGACAAAGGATAATAAAAGTACGGCTGTTCAAACGAATTGAAAAACTGTTGTTCCAAAGGCGCTGTTTCCGGCGTGTTTGCATAATTCACAAAAATATTCACATCGGCGGGAAAATTAAATTCGCACTGTTCGCTTTCAACCGCAAACGGCTTCCGCGAGGTTGAGACGAACCGGTATGCCACGCCTTCGTTATAGGCCCGGAATACAATGTTATAATTACCCCTGAACTTCAACGCAAGCTCATTATAGCTGTCCTTTATTTGCTTGCGTTTATAAACCGCAGCATCAATCATCCGGTTAACCGTTTTCACAGCCGAACCGGAGACTTTCGTATCCACCCCATAACGGGAACCGTCAGTCAGCGTCATGGAAACGGCAGAGCGGTCAAGCATCAGATCTCCGTTATGGGATACGGAATATTCAACCGTCTTCCCGGCCGATATGGCCACTTCCAGCTTCCCGTCGGGGGATTTCAAACTAAACTGTTTCTGCGCCATAACTGTTGCAGAACTCAATATCACACAAAAAACAAACGAAATAGTGAAAGATTTTCTATTCATAACTTATATTTTAATTATTTCCACAGTAAAAAATAAACAACCTCTGTGGCCGGCGCTAATTACTTTCCCGGAAATATTTCCAGGGCATGAGCACCGCCATGATCCCCAGGGAGATGAATATCAAGCCCCCCGTTACCAGGAACTGCATGCCGGTCGGATCGCCATCGGGAAACTCGTGAAATTCCGACAGCACGGCCAACAACATATAAACGCTCCCCAGTCCCGTTATCACCGACAAAACAACTGCCAAAACCCGGCTCCGCCGGATGAGCAGCGCCAGCATCACGCCGATCATCCCCAGCGCGTAACCGTTTACGGCGAACGCACCCAACAAATTATCGACAAACCAACAGATTGCTACAAGCAATACGGACATTTCCGGCAAATACGACAACACTTTCCTTACATTCACTTTTTTCATAACACTGGTTTTTCCCTGTGATCAAAATGTATCATTCAACCTCTTATTGTGCAAACGAAAATTTTATTAACTTCACACCCTCACGCATCATGCAGGAAAAGCTCCGATATCCCGTCCCGGCAAAACCGCTCTCCCGCGAAAGCGGAATAAACCTCAGTAGAGCGCCAGCCATTCACGGGTATTGCCCGTGTAATCGAGGAAACGGAGGAAATCCCCGCGTGACAGGACGAGCGACGCCGTGTTTATGCACGGGTGAAAACTCAAACGTTCCGCGCGTTGCAGGTTTTGATCCAAAAAGACGTGCACGTGACGTCCTTCATCATTCACAAGTCCGAAAGGCGTGACCGAACCGGGCGTCACACCGAGGTATTTCAACATCCGTTTTTCGGAGGCGAAACTGAGTTTTCCCTGGCGCAAGCGCTTTTCGATGGCATGAATGTCCATATCGCAGTCGCAGTCAAGGATGACGAGGTAATGCCTGTCGCCCCTGTGATTGCGCAAAAACAG
>JAISYY010000333.1 GCA_031269635.1 Tannerella sp.
TGGCGATGATACACGATTTCGGTTCTTCGCTGTTCTGTTTTTCTGTTTCCATAGCCTTGTCTTTTTATTGTTATTGATTTGCCGTCAAAGATAGCGTATTTATTTCAAATTTGAACTCGTCCTGCCGGCAAAGGCTGATTTTTAACAGTCCGGAGAGGATGTCTCAAAAGAGGGTCGGCTCCTTTTTTGACGCGGTCGTCCTGTTTTTATTTCATAACGCTTGTAAAACCGAACTTTTTCATGTATGTTTGCAAGCCTGTTCATGATTTGCATCGAATGGCGTGTATGTGGAACTTTAGTTTTTACATTATGTATACATATATATATATACTTACGGTCGTCACCCTGTTATGGATGCCTTGCGGATTCGCGGGTGCACAGGAAACGTTTCGCACGGAAATATTCCGCGACGATATAAAAAGCCTGGAAATAAAAGTGGATGGAGAACTTCTGTCCGAACCGTTTATCGAACTGAACGGAAACAGGAGAATTAAGATAATCTTCGACGCATTGCACCATTCAAGCGGGCGATTTGCATATTCCGTCATCCATTGCGATGCGGACTGGAAGAAATCGGCTTTACTGCCGATTGAGTATATGAAGGGATTTCAGCATGTGACGATAGAAGATTTTGCCAATTCAATGAATACGATGACCCATTACACAAATTATCAGGTATTTTTCCCGAATGAAGAAATGCAACTCACCGTTTCCGGGAATTATGTTATTCAGGTTTATGAAGAAGATGATATGGAGAACATCATTTTTACGGCATGTTTTTCCGTCGTTGAACCGCTGATTGCAATAGACGCCTCCATTAGCGGAAATACCGATATTGACTTTAATAAAGCTCACCAGCAGGTTGATTTCACTATCAACCAAACAAATATAAACATAACTTATCCGCAGAATGACCTTAAGATATTTGTCTACCGGAATAATGACCGCAATGATATACGCACGGATATACAGCCGTCCGTGGTCATCAACAAACAGTTCTTGTATAAACACAACAGAGACCTGATATTTGAAGCCGGTAATGAATACCGGCGCATCGAATTTCCGACACACCGTTATAACGGTATGGGAGTGGAAAAAACCGGTTTTTATAATCCCTATTATCATGTAACATTATTCCGGGAGCGCAAACGCGCCGCAAACACATACTTATACGACCAGGATCAGAACGGACGCTTCTTTATCCATTGCAGCGAATGTCAGGATCCGGATACCGAAGCGGATTACTGCGTAGTACATTTCTCGCTGGAATCCGAATTTATGCACGACGGCGATATCCACATCGCAGGCGATTTATTCAACAATATTATAGACGGCCGAAGCCGTATGGAATACAACACGGAAACCGGCTCGTATGAAAAACCCGTCATGCTGAAACAGGGATTGTATAATTATCACTACGTATTTGTGGCAAAAGGAGCGGCTAAAGCAACGCTAAACGAAACCGAAGGCAATTTTTTTGAAACCGAAAATGAATATACGATTGCCGTCTATTATCGTCCTATGGGAGCCAGATACGACCGGCTTATAGGCGTTAAAACCGCCGGCGGCAATCAGGACCGACCCTAAACTTTTGTAAATTAAGGGGGATTCTTATTCGTTTTACCTTTATATTTTTCGTTTTACACGTAACACTTTTCTTTTTGCGCATAACATTCTTCTTTTTTAACTTAACTCCACGTTTATTATTTAACAATGAAATCTATATTTGCATGTGAAATATATCAACTATGAGATTATGAAACGCAGAGATTTTTTAAGAACAGGCGCTATAATGGGCGCGGGAACAGTGGTATCACTGAAATTTGACGGTTTGCAGGCGGCATTAAACACGAATACGATTGCCGTGGAAGAGACGCCGGATATGGTCGCAGTAATGGGCGGAGAACCGGAAGTCATGTTAGACAAAGCATTAGAAGCCCTCGGAGGCATCGGCAACTTTGTAAAAAAAGGACAGAAAATAGTTATTAAACCCAATATAGGCTGGGATCGCACACCCGAACTTGCAGGAAACACAAATCCTGAACTTATCGGGGCGTTAGTCAGGAAATGCCTTGACGCAGGCGCATCTAAAGTAACCGTTTTTGATCATACCTGCGACGACTGGAAAAGATGTTATGCATCAAGCGGTATTGAAGCTGCGGTAAAAGCTGCCGGAGGCGTTACCGTCCCCGGAAACGATGAGAATTATTATTCAAAAGAAATACCGTTGCCTAACGCAAAAATCCTGAAGTCCGTCAAAATACATAATTCGCTTATCGAAGCGGATGCCTGGATAAATGTTCCCGTACTTAAAAATCACGGAGGTGCAAAACTGTCATGCGCTATGAAAAATTGTATGGGTATCGTGTGGGATCGCCGTTATTTCCATCAAAACGACCTGCAACAGTGTATTGCCGACGTCTGCACCTGGGAGAAAAAACCGGTGCTGAACATTGTCGACTCTTATCGCATGATGTTTCAGAACGGCCCGCAGGGAAAAAGTGCGGCAGACGTAAGAACCGTAAAAACACTGCTCGCCTCCAAAGACATAATCGCTACGGATACGGCGGCGCTGCAATTCTTTAATCAGGTGAAAAAGCTTGATCCGGACGCTGTCGGACATATCAAATTGGGGCAATCTCTTAAATTAGGCACTACAAATCTGGATACTATAACTATCAAAAGAATAAAAATTTAAAACAGTGGAAAGCCCGGATAATAAATGAGAAAAAAAACAATAAATATATTGAAAGTATTAAGAGTAATACTTGCGGTAGTTCTATTCACGCCTGTGCTGTTATTTTTCATAGATTTCACGGATATACTCCCGGATGCAGTAAGCAAATTGTTGGAAATACAATTATTGCCGGCAATTTTAACAGGCGCGGGTGTAACGCTTATCGTATATTTCCTGTTAACACTGTTTTTCGGACGCATTTATTGTTCGGTTATATGTCCGGTCGGCGTCTTGCAGGATGTATTCAACCGTATCTCATGCACAGGAAGGAAAAGGAAAAAAATACGTTTTCATTATCATAAACCGGCAAACTTATTGCGTTACGTCATCTTAGGCATAACTGCCATACTGGCCGTCGCCGGAATGACGGAATTATGTTTGCTCCTTGACCCTTACAGCAATTTCGGGCGTATCGCCACAAACCTGTTCCGCCCTGTCGCCGTCTGGATAAACAATATTTTGGCCGGATTTCTTTCTTCCAAGGGAATCTATTCCCTGTATAATGTTACCATACGCATCTCTGCCGCTGCATTTATTTCGGCAACAGTCGCTTTCTCCGTATTTGCCGTCATGGTATTTTTCCGGGGGCGATTATTCTGCAATACAATTTGCCCCGCAGGAGCGTTACTGAGCATTGTTTCGCGTTACTCACCGTTCCGTATCACATTCGACAAAAACAAATGTAACAAGTGTGGCTTGTGCGAAAAAACATGCAAAGCAGAGGCTATTGATTCAAAAAACATGACGGTGGACGCATCGCGCTGTGTAACTTGTTTTAACTGCACATCCGCATGCAACAGAAACAGTATAAGGTACGCTTTTGCCCCGGTTTCATTAAAAAAGCCTGTCGCCAAAAACGCCGGGGAAAAGACATCCTCCCATGCGACCGTCTCGGAAAGCCGCCGTTCATTCATAACAACGAGCACTGCAATAGTCGGGGCCATTCCCCTGTCGGTGCTGGCTAAGGGCGACAACGCCGAAAATCCCGGAAGGATTCCCCTGACACCTCCGGGCTCCTTAAATATCGAACGGTTTAAAGACTTGTGTACCGGCTGTCATTTATGCGTCGTACAGTGTCCGACACATGTGCTTCATCCCGCCGGACTGAAGTACGGTTTGGGATATATGCTGAAGCCTTACATGTCTTACGAAGACAGTTACTGCAATTACAGTTGCACGGTTTGCTCGGAAGTATGCCCCACGAATGCAATCAAGCCGATAACATCCGAAGATAAAAAGACCATTCAGATAGGCATCGCTAATTTTTATCAGGATTTATGTATTGTTTACACGGAAGAAAACGATTGCGGCGCCTGTTCGGAACACTGTCCCTCACAGGCTGTCCACATGGTTCCATACAAAGGAACGCTTACAATACCCAAAGTCGAACCGGAACTGTGCATCGGATGCGGAGGATGCGAGTCGATCTGCCCTGTACGTCCCGGGCGTGCTATCGCAGTCATACCCCATCCTACACACAAAACGGCGGAATTGCCGAAGGAAGACGAAGTACAGGAAATCAAAGTTGACGATTTCGGATTTTAACCCTATCCTCCGCGTTTAGCGCCGACAACGTTCTTTTTAGGAGTTGACGTTTTAGGCGTAGACTTCACCTTTGGCGTTTTTGTCGCGGTAACCGTTTTCGCGCTATCCTTCCGTTTTTTTGTCGCCGGAGCCGCAGCTGCCGCCGTTTTTGGGGCTTTCTTCGCTTCTTCCTCAACGGATTCGTTTTCTTCTTTTATTTCATTCTCTACGGTTTTTTCATCTTCTTTCTTTGAGAAATCCGTTATATTATTCGCCAAAAGAAGCTCATACCACTTCAACATTTTCTTTATATCACTCGGATAAACACGCTGCCGATCGAAATTCGGCAATATTTCCGCAAAATAAGCGCGTAAATCATCAGGTTGCGCTTTTGACAAGTCTATCGAGACGTTTCCGCCGTTTTCCTTTTCTTTTACGGCAGTAAGCACTTTGCTCACCGGCACTTCTTCCTCAAGCGTATAAACAGATATATCGCCCAAAGAGATCACTTTATCTCTTGCGTATGCAGGAGTGCGCTTTTTATCGATCAAAGATTCTATTATCAATAAATTATTACCTTTAGACACCAATTTATACAATCCGGGCTTACCCGACACGACCAAAATTTCCTTCAACATATCATTAAAAGTTTAAAGTTTATCGGGGACAAAGATAATGCACGCCGAACGCAATACAAAATAAATCCATATTATTTTTACCCTTTCTGTTACGCTGAATAGCATTACGGTGAGATGCCGACGGGTATTGAACTTGTTCACATAGTGCTCTACTTCATGTTGTTCCGCTATTTTCCTGACGTCCGCATTGCCTGCAAAAAACAACGGTTTCAGTATCGGCGGTCCGGTGAAATTTGTATTTTTGCTCATGACTATTTTTAAAGACATTTCCGTGCTTCCTCCAACGCTTTGGAAAAATAGTAACCGGAAGAAATTTTTCCGTCAATACGCTTCACATTTTCAACCATCTCATTATATAATTCCGGTGAGATTGAGGACAACACAGCATCCAGTTCTTCTAAGGACCGGATACATATACCTATTTTGTTCTCCGTTACAAAAGCAGCCATTGCGGCTTCTTCCCAAATGATAACGGGACAATGACAGCGGATATAGAGGGAGACTTTGTGGGGGTTGTTTATCCTTAAGTATTCACCACAATTGCCCGTACAGGAAGA
>JAISYY010000351.1 GCA_031269635.1 Tannerella sp.
GACAATGAGGCTCCCGAATATAAAGAGTTAAAGCCATACCAGTACCACGGTTCGGTTTACGGTTACATACCTGCCAAAAGAGGCCACCTGAAGCCTGCCGGCGAATGGAATACACAGGACGTCACCGCAAACGGCAACCGGATCACCGTAAAACTGAACGGTGTAATCATCCTGGACGGTGATTTAAAAGAAGCCACGAAAGATGTCCCTGCAGAGAAGATTCAAAAAGGGTTGTTTGAGAAAAAAGGACATATCGCCTTCCTGGGACACGGCTCAGTCATGAAATTCAAAAACATAAGGGTCAAACCGTTGAGATAGGCATTTTTCAACAGGTGGTTGATGTTTTTCCCGTTGCAAAACAAAATTTCACCCCCGCATCCAAAATTTCAGGGTACGGGGATATTTTTGGAAGTGCCGGAGGCTATTGACCGAATGTATTAACGGGCAATCAAGGTACCCATTTTACAAGATATAATTTGATAACCGAAAAGAATTAATTACTTTTGCAGCACTAAACTGTAAAAACAATTTATTTATGGAAAAGACACGTCGTGATTTCATCAAAAAAGTAACAGCAGCCGGAATAGGTGCGGCTGGACTGACGGCGGCAGATCGCACTTCTGCCGCAATAAACGGTAATACCGAAACGCAACAAAAGAAAAAAACCGCCGGAAAAGATGACGGCAAGTTAAGATTTGGTTTCATCGGTACAGGTTCCCGGTGCCAGGAACATATTAATAATGTATTGGCCATCCCCGGCAATAAAATCGTAGCCATCTGCGATATCCGGAAAGGCCCTCTGGAAAGAACGCTGAAACATATTGCAAAATTTAATGTACCGGAACCGAAAGTGTATACCGGAGACGAAAGGGAATTTGAAAAAATGCTCAATAATGAAGAATTTGACTGCGTGATTATAGCAAGTCCCTGGGAATGGCATGCGCCCATGTCGGTGGCGGCCATGAAAGCAGGCGTTCCGTACGTCGGGGTAGAAGTTTCCGCCGCCAATACCGTCGAAGAATGTTGGGATCTGGTGAACACTTCCGAAGCTACGGGAAGCCAGCTTAACATTATGGAAAATGTATGTTACCGCCGTGACGTAATGGCGGCATTGAACATGGTGCGCCAGGGACTATTCGGTGAAATGATACACGGGACATGCGGTTACCAGCACGACCTGCGCGATGTGAAATTCAATGACGGCACGAGCTACTCATATAAAGAAGGCGGCGAATTGCGCATGGGTCCGACAGCCTTTGCCGAAGCTCAATGGCGTACACAACATTCCATTACCCGCAACGGCGATATATACCCGACACACGGTATCGGGCCTGTCGCCAACTGCATGGACATCAACCGCGGTAACCGTTTCCTTTCATTAAGCGCCATGGCTACACAATCGCGTGGCCTGCATAATTTCATCGTAGAAAAAGGCGGCCCGGATCATCCGTATGCCAAAATAAATTTCAACCTCGGAGATATTGTCACTTCCATGATTAAATGTGCTAACGGACAAACGATCATCGTAACGCACGACACGAACCTGCCCCGTCCTTATTCATTGGGATTCCGTATCCAGGGGACAAAAGGACTGTGGATGAACGACGGCAACCAGGTTTACGTCGAAGGACAGTCAAAACCTCACCGCTGGGACGAATCGGACGAATGGTTCAAAAAATATGACCATAACCTGTGGAGTTCGCTGGAAGCAAAAGCCAGGGAAGCGGGCCACGGAGGAATGGACTTCATCATGATGTATGATCTCATTGATGCGATTCGTAACAAAAAACCGGCTCCAATGGACTGCTATGATGCGGCAGCGTGGAGCGCTATCTCCGGTTTGTCGGAAATGTCGGTTGCACGGGGAGGTACAGCCGTTGATTTTCCTGACTTCACACGCGGACAGTGGATACACCGGAAGCCGAAATTCGCCCTGTGACACATCACCTCCGGTTGCTGCCAAACGGCCGCCCGATCTCCTGATACCGGCGGCGGTACTCGCGGGGAGATATTTCCATTTCCTTAACGAAGGCTTTTGAGAAATGAAAAGGATCGTAGAAGCCGAGACGAAAGGAGATTTCCTTAATTTTCAAGTCGGAAAACTGCAGCAAGGAACATGCTTTCTGGATGCGCAACTGATTGTAGTATTCTATTGGCGAAAAGGAAGTCTTGCGAGTGAAGATCGAAACGAAATGCGACGTCGAATAACCGACACTACCTGCGATATCATCAAGAGTAATGCGGTTTTCGAGGTTGTCTTTCATATAAATAATACTCTGTTGTATGGCATCCCCGACTTTCACGTTCCTAATCTCACGGTATTGTGACAGATACTTGACGGATGCAAGGAAATACATCAGGCAGAAACTTATATACTCCAAGTTTTCCATATTATAGCCCATTTCCAGGTTCTCGAACATGCTTTCAAACAACATGAAGCGGTCGCGGTAGCGGCTGCTGGCCGATTCGCCGATTGTAACGATCCGTCCGGTGACGGAATCAAACATGCGTGCATTATTGCCCCTGAAATGAATCCAGTAAATACTCCATGGGGCGTGTGCGTCGGAACCGTAAATATGCGGTGTTTTTTCAGGTATGATGAACATCTGATGCGGCCCCAGCCTGTAACGCTCACCCTGACATTCTATCCATCCTTTTCCTTTTTCGCAATAGATAAGTATGTTTTCGGCCGCTCCTCCGGTACGTTCACGATAATGGTATTTCGCGTTGGGGTAATAACCGATGTGAGTAACGTAAAGTTGCTGCGTTATCGCGTTAGCCGCCTGTAAATTTCTTATGTTATAGGGGGTTACGATTGCCTTCTCGCCTCTGAATCCGTCTGCAATAGTTTCCATAATGAAATGCGTGTAAATGAACACGCAAAAATAGCAATATTTTACATGTTTTTCAAATGACGCAAACATTGTACAGGGTAAACGCATGAAATTATTAACTTTGTTTCATGAAAACGATACAGGAATATTTATCAGAGGTGGAAGATTTTTGTATAGAGAATAAGTATCTATGTGCGCACAATAAAAACCGCATATTATGAACAGGTAGCACATGCCGTCGTCACGGGAAACCGGAGTCACCCCGAACGAACCAAAAAAAGAGAGAGTGCATCCCGCACTCTCTCCCTGCAAAAAACATAAAACAATCAATAAAAACAACCGTTTTTATGCTTCGTTAGCGAATAAATAATAATTCGCGATATTTTGGTAAC
>JAISYY010000357.1 GCA_031269635.1 Tannerella sp.
CAATTTAGCCTGCCTCTACGCCCTCCGTTCCGACAGGGAAAACGCGCTTCTTTATCTGGAACAAAGTTTGGTAAAGAAGGAAGTCACGGCAGATTATGTAAAACAGGATAAAGATTGGGCTGTTTACCGTACGGACAGGGACTTTCTCGCCCTGCTTCGGCGGTTTGAATAAAAAAATGAAATGAATTGACGGATATTAAATAATTCATTATATTTGTTGCCGGAGATTTCCCCTGTAGCGATTTAATCTTCCCTGCAGATAAGGGGAACATCCCCCTAAACAGGGGAAACAGTCCCCGAGGTCGGGGTAGCATTGCCCAAGGTTGGGGAATCGCTCCCCAAGGATGGGGAAGACTTGCCCAAGGTCGGGGGAACGTTCCCCAAAGTCGGGGAAAGGCTCCCCAGGGTCGGGGAAGAGTTCCCCAAGGTTGAAAAACAAAGTGATATTGCCTTTTACGAGCCATATAGTCATGTCGTATCCGGGGTGAGAGCGGTATGATTGAGAAATACACCCGAAGTAAAACAGATAAATAAACGAAATGATGTCTAAAAGTGCGTATGCAGAGCGAATCACCTTTTCTTTTTATATCCCAGTCCGTAAAATAAATTCAGTGTCGGGACAAACCTCGCCCCGTTTGTGAAATCACAAACTACATTCAAAGCAGGTTTAAGCCATATCTCGTTATATACTTTTATCAGACCGCCGATTGAAGCGGTAAGTACACTCGTGGAATTTATGTATTCATATTCTGCCTGCGACGGCGTACTGCTCGTTTCCTTCCTGACCGAGGCGACTTTCGTTTTGAACAAAAAACCATTGCAACTTTCGCATCGGACACAACAATTGCAATGGCTGAAATGGAACTTAACGACAATAATAGTTGGGTGGATAAGATATCGTCTTGCTACAGTACGAATTTTGAGTCCTATTGTATGGTATTGGACGTGGATGCCTGGGACAAAATTCCTCAGGATACATTGATGGAGCGGATAAATCCTCTCTTACAATATACTACTATCGGATGTATATGAGGCAGAATTTTATAATCAACCACGCAAATACATGGAAGCAATACTGAACGATAAGAAAAGCAAGCGATTCCTTGACGAAATAGGAAAATTCGGACATTCTGATTTTAAATGGTTGCGGAACGAACTCATGCCTGTTATCGACTATACGCTGTATTTGGTTGACAATTACGACAACCCTAAAAAAATGGCGGTTGACTTTGAAACTTTCTGCAAAAACCGAACGAATGAGAACGAAAATCAGAAGAAATATTTCCGCTTCATTACCAATTCAAAAAACGAATCCCGCTAAAAATTGCTGATGGCAATTTCATGTTTATCAATAAAAAGAACGGGCGTTTCCCGCTTACTTCGCGTAGCTTACGGCGCGGGTTTCGCGGATTACGGTGATCTTGACCTGTCCCGGATAAGTCATCTCGTCCTGGATCTTCTTGGCTATCTCGCCGGACAGGTTTTCGACGTCCTTGTCGCTTATTTTGTCCGCCCCGACGATGACGCGCAACTCGCGGCCTGCCTGTATGGCGTACGTGTTGATTACGCCGGGGTAGGACATGGCCAATTGTTCGAGGTCGTTGAGCCGTTTGATGTAAGCCTCGACGATTTCGCGGCGTGCACCCGGACGGGCGCCGGAAATGGCGTCGCAAACCTGTACGATCGGCGCGATCATTGTCTGCATCTCTATTTCGTCGTGGTGCGCACCTACGGCGTTGCATATATCCGGCTTTTCCTTGTATTTTTCACAAAGCTTCATGCCTAATATGGCGTGCGGCAATTCCGGTTCGTCGTCAGGCACTTTGCCTATGTCGTGCAAAAGCCCGGCGCGACGCGCCTTTTTCGGATTGAGGCCAAGCTCCGACGCCATTGTAGCGCAGAGGTTTGCCGTTTCGCGGGCATGCTGGAGCAGGTTCTGGCCATACGATGAACGGTATTTCATTTTCCCTGTCAGGCGGATTAGTTCCGGGTGAAGTCCGTGGATACCGAGGTCAATGGCCGTACGCTTACCCGTTTCGATGATTTCCTCTTCGATCTGTTTTTTTACCTTGCCGACGACTTCCTCGATGCGTGCCGGATGAATACGTCCGTCCTGTACCAGCTGGTGAAGCGCAAGGCGGGCTACTTCGCGGCGAACGGGGTCAAAACCCGAAAGCACGATCGCTTCGGGTGTATCGTCGACGATTATTTCGATGCCGGTAGCGCTTTCGAGAGCACGTATGTTACGTCCCTCGCGTCCGATAATGCGCCCTTTTATTTCGTCCGATTCTATCGGGAACACGGTTACGGAGTTCTCGATCGCCGTTTCCGTGGCTACGCGCTGGATGGACTGCACGACAATTTTCTTGGCCTCCATGCTGGCCGTCATCTTCGCTTCTTCCATTATTTCGTTGATATACGAAGAAGCGCTGGATTTAGCCTCGTCTTTCAGCGATTCGGCAAGGCGTTCTTTTGCTTCTTTGGCAGACAGGCCGGAAATCGTTTCGAGCTGTTCGACTTCGCGTTGATGTATTTTTTCCAGGTCCTGCTGTTTCTTTTCTATAACGGCCAGCTGCATTGCAAGATTTTCTTTAATGGCATCTATTTCCGCATTTTTGCGTTGCAGATCTTCCTGTTTTTGCGAAAAAGCCGTTTCGCGCTGTTTGAGTTTGGCTTCGGCAGATTGTATTTTTGCATTACGTGCAGTTACCTGTTTTTCCAGCTCCGCTTTAAGTTGAATGAATTTCTCCTTCACTTCGAGCATTTTGTTTTTCTTCATCACCTCGGTTTCCCTTTCAATCTCTTTCGTCTTCTTTTCGTGCCTTGATTTAGAGAATATCCGTGTGGTGAACCATGTTAGAAAACCGCCCAAAATAAATGAGGCGATTATTGCTATGATATACAATACATTCATTTTACTGTTGTTTTAATTTTTGGTTATTATAATAATAAAAAGCACTGTCCAGGAAGACTTGCGTCTCCCGAATCAGTGCGTAAAAGCTCATTCCGTTAAATAATTATTCCTCTTTCAATAAATCTTCTAACTCGTCAGAGAGTTGTCTTATTTTTGTTGTAAAAGGAATCGTGTCCTCTTCCAGTCTCAAATGGCTTGTTGCAATATCTATAGCCATCATGGCTAACAGATCTTTATCCGACAACTTAGCCTCGGAGAAAGTTTGTTTATATGCATTAAATTTTTGTCGCAGGAGCTTTGCAGCTTCCCGTACTAATCGTTCATCTTCAGTCTTTATCCATACGGGGTACTTTCTTTCACCCGGGATAACTTCTAACTGTATTAGTATCTCGTCCGACATAATTTATTCATCATTTAACAAGGCGATGCATGTCTCCACTTCCCGCACCAATTTGTTTACTCGCTTACGCACATATTGAAATTCACCTTCGTCTTCGGCTAATTTGTAAGCCGTATGCAAGTTCGTATATTTGGTCTGTAATGCCTCAACCGTTTGCTTGTTTTGCCGTATTATTTCGTCTTTTTCTTTTAAAGACCTTTCCAAGAGTTCAATATAACGCTTTTGCCCGTCATACAGCCGGATCAATTCACGTATCCTGTTTTCAAATACGGCCAACGAATCATGTTCTTTTTCAGTCATTTACTTCCAAATTGTGCACAAAAGTACATTTTATAATTGTGATAAACAACTTTTTGCCATCTTTTTTATTAATTTCTTTAAGGACAGGCAAAAAAAAGGCTGTTCGTTTATAAAAATGAGCAGCCTAATTTTCATTATTATCCCTCTTTAAGCTAACCACACATATAAATCATCATCTTTTTCGTCGAAGACAAGTTTGCCTTCTTTTGCCAACCATCCCAAAGCTGAGAATAACACCTTATCTGCCTTGATTTTTGTAATCTTTTTCAGTTCTTTTATTGACATTTTGCCGGAAGTACTCAAAGCAGTCCATACGATACCGGCTGTTGTCCCAATTGTTTCACTTGTCATGATAATTAATATTTAAAACCCGGTGCAAATATACGAACTTTTAATAAATTACAATCGTTTTCTTGTAAAAATGTAATTTCAAATAATTTGCTTCAGGTGCGTTACTGTTCGTATTCCATGTCCGGACCGCTATCGGGGCTTTCCGTTCCTTCGATAATATGATCCTGATTGTCAATTATTTTCATGTCCATATTTTTGTGGACAATTTTTTCTTTATCCTGAAATGTTTCCCTGTTCAGTTCCGTCCAAAGAATATCTTTAAGCGAGTCCAACCCCTGACCGGTAACGGACGAAATGAACACATGCGGTATATTTTCCGGCAGGTTCCGCGAAAATTCTTCGTCCGTGAGGTCACTTTTTGTGATGGCAAGAACGCGGCTTTTTTCAGCGAGGTCGGGATTGTATTTTTCCAGTTCGCTGTTTAATATTTCATATTCTTTTAAGATATCGCCGGTATCCGCCGGTATCATGAAAAGCAGGAGGGAATTTCGTTCGATATGTCGCAGGAAACGAAGTCCCAGTCCCCGGCCTTCGCTTGCTCCTTCGATTATGCCGGGGATATCGGCCATAACAAAGGAACGGTTATCGCGGTATTTTACGATTCCGAGGTTTGGTTCCAGCGTTGTGAAGGGGTAGTTTGCTATTTTCGGTTTGGCTGTTGTAATGACCGACAACAAGGTTGATTTCCCGGCATTCGGGAAGCCTACCAGTCCTACGTCGGCTAAGAGTTTTAGTTGCAGGATTACGTTTCGTTCTTCGCAGGGTTCTCCCGGTTGGGCGTAGCGTGGGGCCTGGTTAGTGGAGGTTTTGAAATGGGTGTTGCCCCAGCCGCCTTTTCCGCCTTTCAGGAGGCGTACGGTCTGGCCGTCTTCCGTAACGTCGCAGATAAAATCTCCCGTATCGGCATCGTAAATGACGGTTCCGCAAGGCACGTCGATATAGCGGTCTTCACCGTTTTTACCCGTGCAGCCTTTCGCGCCGCCCGGTTCGCCGGGAGTAGCGATGATATGCCGTTCGTATCTCAGGTGGAGCAAGGTCCACAAGTTGCGGTTTGCCCGCAGGAACACATGTCCGCCGCGTCCGCCGTCGCCGCCGTCCGGCCCTCCTTTAGGGATATATTTCGCTCTGCGGAAATGTAAGGATCCTTTCCCTCCCTTTCCCGAACAACAATATATCTTAACATAATCGACAAAATTTGAATCGGCCATTTTAATTTAACGGTTTAGTTGTTATGATCATTAATCATTTATAGTTATAAATGCGGCAAAGGTACAGCTTATTTTTGAATAATGGCGCCTTTGCAGGTGATTTCTTTTTGCCACAACATTCGTCAATGTCCGTCCGGAAAATCTAATATTTAACAAATAATCAGACACAAAAAACTGCGTAACCCGAAGCTACTTCCGGTCTCCTCGTTCATAGTCCTTTAATCGCCTCGTCTATACGGTTGAAAATATCTTCTACCGTGCCGGTTCCTTTTATGGCAACGTGTTTGTTTTTGCTTTTATAATATTCGGCGAGTGGGGCGGTTTGCTTATGATAAACTTCGAGGCGCGATTTTATTGTTTCCTCGTTATCGTCGGTGCGACCGGAATTTTTTCCGCGTTCGATAAGGCGTGTTACCAGCACTTCGTCTTCAACCTGAAGGTCAAGTAGAATGGATACATCCCAGCCGCGTTTTTGCAGTATGCTTTCAAGAACTTCCGCCTGGGGTATCGTACGCGGGAAGCCGTCGAAGACGACCCCTTTCGTATCGTCGGGCAGGCGGTCGAGGACTTTGTCGAGCGTATCACAAATCAGGTTGTCGGGTAACAGCTGTCCTTTTTCAATATATTCTTTGGCCGTTTTCCCGAGTTCCGTTTCGTTTTTTATTTCTTCGCGCAAAACGTCGCCGGTAGAGATATGCGCCAGGTTATGCCGTTTCCTTATTAAATCGCTTTGGGTACCTTTCCCCGAACCGGGAGCGCCAAAGATCACTATATTTAACATCTTATTTTTTTATTTATTATGATTCAAATTATTATTTCACAATCTTGTAAACGCTGCGTAACGAGCGTCCGTAGCCGTCGTAGTCGAGTCCGAAGCCTACAATGAAATCATCATCTATTTCCATGCCGGCGTAGTCCGGCCTGATGTCGCATTTCAGGGCGCCGGGCTTGATAAACATTGCTGCAAGGCGCACGTCGGCGACTCCCGCCTTGCGCAGGCGGTTTATCACGTATTGCATCGTAAGCCCCGTATCAATTATGTCCTCGAGCAGGATGATGGGACGGTCTTTATTATTAATATGTACAGGCAGCAATTCCTTCACGATCCCTTCCGATTTTGTGCCGTGGTATGACGAATAAGCCGCGAACGTTAGTTCGCAGGTAGGCGGCAGCCTGCTCATCAGCTCTGCGACAAACATATAGGCGCCGTTCAGGATGCCGACAAACAACGGATCCCTGCCGTCCATGTCACGAGCGATATCGCACGCTATTTGTTTAATGGCTTCAACAATTATATTTTCCGGGATGTACATCTCGAAAGTTTTGTCCTTCAGTGTTATACGTTCGTTCATAGTTGAGTTGTATATTAAAATTATGACGTACTTATATGAAAAAAACATCGCAAAAGTAGCGTTTATTTATTACATAAACCAAATTTGATTTCAGATTCGTTTGCAAATGGCCATGATATTTATCAACACAGATATTAATTTGCGTTGCCGTAACGTTATCATAACAGTGATATTTAATGACGACAAAAAAATGATTTGGAAGAAAATACCTGTAAAGACGGTTGATGGCGAGACTGTTCTTGCTCAAGCGCCTTTGATTGTATCGGCCAGCCGGGCGACTGATATACCTGCCTTTCATGCCGCCTGGCTACTTCAGCGCCTGAAGGAAGGTTATGCGCTGTGGAAAAATCCGTATAACGGGAAATTCTTGTATGTTTCGTTTTCGAGAACCAGGGTTATTGTCTTTTGGAGTAAAAATCCCGGACCGCTCCTGGACTGCTTGGATGAAATCAGGGAAATAATCCCGAATTTTTATTTTCAGTACACGTTGAATGATTATGAACCGGAAAAGATTGAAGCCGGTCTTCCCCCGCTGAAACAGCGCATTGAAACCTTTATCCGGCTTTCGGAAAAGATTGGGAAGGAAAAAGTCGTATGGCGATTCGACCCTTTGATTTTAACGGAAACTGTGGGTGTCGATGAGTTATTGAAAAAAGTCGAAACGGTCGGTAACCAGCTTAAAAAATATACGGATAAAATGGTCTTCAGCTTTGTCGATATTGGGGTTTATCGGAGAGTGCAGCGGAATTTGAGCAAAAGCGCCCATAAGTACCGGGAATTTGATGAAGATTCCATGCGCATGTTTGCCAAAGGATTGAGCCGGTTGAATGAAAGCTGGCGATTTGAAATCGGTACTTGCGCCGAAAAAATCCCTTTGGAAGAGTATGGAATCAAACACAACAAATGTATCGACGGCGAATTGATGATAAAACTTTTCCCGGAAGATAAAGCGTTGACGGACTTCCTGGGCGCGGATACGGACAGGGGCGAAGCTTCGCTTTTCCCGGCCATGCGGCGTGATCGCTTGAAAGATAAGGGGCAGCGGCCGCTATGCGGATGCATCGCAAGCAAAGACATTGGGATGTACAATACCTGCCCGCATCTTTGTGAATATTGTTATGCAATTAGCGGCATCACCGGGCCTTGTTGATCACCTTCTTTTAATAATCGTATCGTTTTCTGCATAAATATGGGTGCATTTTCTGATGATTTTTCTACTATCACCGGTACATTTTTAGTTGGTAATTCGATATAAAAAATCCTGATAATAAATGGAAACAACCAGAAAGAAAAAGCAAGTATCCATACAAAAAAAAACTTTATGTTGAACAAATATTTTCATCTATTGATTTTTTCTGTAACATGATTGTTTTTGCTTTGTTTCATCAAATAAGTTTCTTCCATTTAGTTGACTAA
>JAISYY010000027.1 GCA_031269635.1 Tannerella sp.
CCCGTATGCCGTTTGAAATAGCGGCAGAAATAAGATTCATTCGGGAAATTCAGGCGGTACGAAATTTCCGAAATCGTTAATTTCGGAGATTGCAGGAGGATTTTTATTTCCATTGTAAAATATTGGTCGATCAGGTCTTTTGGCGATTTGAAAGAAGTCAATTCCTGGGTAATTTTGTAGAGATAATTTGGCGTTATGTTGAGTTTTACAGCATAAAACCTGACATTGCGCTGGTCGCAGCAATGTTTCGACAACAGCGACATGAATTGATGAAACAACTCGTGTTTTCTCGTCAGTTTAAACGATATGGAGTTCATCACCATTCGAATGCGTTCATGAAGGTACATCAGGTAATTTTGCAGGAAATTCCTTTGCATGGGAGGCATAAATTTATTTTCAATATCGTTTGAAATCAACTCTGCCATATTGAGCCATATATACGTGTGTTCCACAAAATCGTTTTCCCCGGCATGCCCGTAAAAAGGGAGTTCACGCAAAAATTCGGAAAACGAAAAACCCAGTTCCAAACTGACTTCGTCAAACAATTCCTTTGAAAATGAAAACATCCTTATGCAGAAGTCATCGGAACGTTTTTTTACATAAAACGTTGAGCCGGGCAACAGTATTGATTCCGTATTTTGTACGATATGATATTCGTCAACGCCATAACAGAGCGTTGCTTCCCCTGCGGTGCAGAAAAAGAAAAAACCACCATCCAACCGGTATGGATAGTCAAGAAAGATATCAAGATTGGTTTCGCCATACCAAAAGTGTTCATTAAAATGCGCAAATGACGGGTTTATGTTATTCTCCATATTTATTATAGTATTGAAAACGGGAGGCGAAATTACAAAAAAAATACGGAATTTGACCGCCTGTCCGGAAAATGGACATGATTGGCGCTTTTTTGGAAAATTGCAATATAAACAAAGACTGTACTTTTGCCGCCAATATTAAATAATTGAATAAGTATTAATAAAGAAGGAGGTTTTATAATGGATATTCTCAAATGTTTCCAGGACGGTGAATTTTATTATCTGTCAACCATTGACGGCGACAAGCCGCAAATACGTCCGATGAATTATCTTATGGAAGTGGACGGAAAATTAAGTTTTTGCATAGGCATGCAAGAGAACGTGTTCACACAAGAGGACAAAAGCCCGGAAGTCGCCGTTTGCTGTACAAACAAAGACGGCGGCTGGCTGCGCATTTCGGGTAAAGTAACTTTTAACAGAACGCCCGAAGCCCGTCAAAAATGGCTCGACGCTGCAAAAAATCTCGTCGGTATGTGCGACGGTAAATATGAACCGCTTGCCGTTTGCAGTTTTGAATCAGCCGTTGTGGAATACCACCCGTTTGGCGCAAAAAAAACGCTGGATAATACATGTTGCCGTGACAGTGACGGTAAAAGTTCAACATGTATAGAAAAAAAAGATCCCCGTATGGTCTTGTAAAACAATTAAACAAAAGGAGAATTAAACGAATGAAAAAATGCAATAGATAATTTGCCAAATCATCTATAATTAACAGAATGGAAAATGAAAGGGACATGGATTATAATTCGTGTCCCTTTTTCGTTTTGCAATTGATTTAGGACAAACATTACATTATTACAAAATTTTTGAACGGACATTATGCGGATATTCATATAAAAAAAGTTTACGACATGTCTCTCTTTCTTTCACTGTTTTTTCGGTGAATTAATCCTGAAAAGGAAACGAAAAAGTTTTTGATACTATTTTTTCAAGAGCCGCAAAAAAAAATGTCATTTACAACTTGTATATTATCAATAAATTCATATCTTTGCACCAATTTTTTAGAGAGAGCATAAACATATTGTCTAACTTATTAATTAACAGAGTACTAACAATTTAAAATGGAAAATTTAAAAAACATTGTTCCCGACGAAGATTTCAACTGGGATTCTTACGAAAAAGGCGAAACCCTTACGGTTAATAAAAACGTAGAGGAATTAACCAAAACTTACGATGAGACTTTAAACACGGTTAAGGACAAAGATGTCGTTTTGGGGACAGTAACCGCTATGAACAAACGCGAAGTAGTTGTGAATATCGGTTTCAAATCAGACGGCGTTGTGCCGATGTCTGAATTTCGCTATGACCCCGATTTGAAAGTGGGCGATCAAGTAGAGGTTTATATTGAAAATCAAGAAGATAAAAAGGGACAACTCATCCTTTCACACAAGAAAGCGCGTGCTTCACGTTCCTGGGATCGTGTAAACGAAGCACTTGACACAGACGAAATAATCAAAGGTTTTGTAAAATGTCGTACAAAAGGCGGTATGATTGTGGATGTATTTGGTATCGAAGCATTCTTGCCGGGTTCCCAGATCGACGTTAAACCGATTCGTGACTATGACGTGTTTGTAGGCAAAACAATGGAATTTAAGATTGTGAAAATCAATCAGGATTTCAAGAATGTGGTTGTATCTCACAAAGCGCTTATCGAAGCCGAACTTGAACAGCAGAAGAAGGAAATAATCTCCAAACTCGAAAAGGGACAGGTATTGGAAGGAACCGTGAAGAATATCACTTCTTACGGAGTGTTCGTCGACCTTGGCGGCGTAGACGGGCTGATCCATATCACAGACCTTTCATGGGGACGTGTTTCGCATCCGGAAGAAATCGTTCAGTTCGACCAGAAGGTAAATGTAGTTATCCTCGATTTCGACGACGAAAAGAAACGTATCGCTTTAGGTCTTAAACAGCTTACACCTCATCCGTGGGATGCGCTTGACATCGACCTTAAAGTGGGCGACAGAGTTAATGGTAAAGTTGTCGTTATGGCTGACTACGGTGCATTCGTTGAAATTGCTCCCGGCGTTGAAGGTTTGATCCACGTTTCCGAAATGAGCTGGACACAACACTTGCGTAGCGCACAGGATTTCATGAAGGTAAACGACGATGTGGAAGCCGTTATCCTGACATTAGACCGCGATGAACGCAAAATGTCGCTTGGCATCAAGCAACTCAAACCGGATCCATGGGAAAAGATCGAAGAACGTTTCCCGGTTGGCTCCAAACATGTTGCTAAAGTTTGCAACTTCACGAATTTCGGCGTATTTGTAGAAATAGAAGAAGGTGTAGACGGATTGATCCATATTTCCGACCTTTCATGGACGAAGAAAATCAAACACCCGAGCGAATTTACTTCAATCGGCGCCGAAATAGAAGTTCAGGTACTTGATATCGACAAAGAAAACCGCCGGTTGAGCCTCGGTCACAAGCAACTTGAAGAGAATCCATGGGATGTGTTTGAAGGAGTATTTACGGTAGGTTCCGTGCATGACGGCACAATCATCGAAATGATGGATAAAGGCGCGGTTATCGCGTTGCCATACGGCGTTGAAGGTTTTGCCACTCCGAAACACCTTGTTAAGGAAGACGGTTCACAAGCCAAACTTGAAGAAAGACTTCAATTCAAAGTGATCGAATTTAATAAAGAAGCCAGGCGAATCATTCTTTCCCACAGCCGCATTTTTGAAGACGAACAAAAAGCGACAAAGAAAGAAGAGAGTAAAGCGAAAGGTTCAAAAAAAGAATCTGCTTCAATTCCGGTAATGGAAAAAACGACACTTGGCGATATTGAAGAACTTGCCGCTTTGAAAGAGAAAATGGACGGCGAAGCACAATAAGCCCTACATTTGCAGATAATCTAAAAACGCCGTATTCTCCGTGAATAGGGCGTTTTTTTTAATCCATACGCGTAAGAATTTCACCGTATAATCGTTTTTAGCGGTAATTTTGTTCGGATAATTTGATTTACCCGAAAAAAATGCATTACCTTTGCGCATTAAGTAAACTAAAATATAAAAGGATATGAAAGAGAAAATTAATTATTCGGACATCTTCAGGACGGCCTGGAAAGGATTGAAATCCCAGTTTTGGCTTTTGACGGGGTTATTAATCGGTTTTACAATTATATATTCGCTTTTGTTTATATTCGCGATCCCGGCTACGGGCGAAGCTTTCACCATAAGCGGCATCGCCGTATCTGTTTTATGCTTTTTTCTGCTTTGCCTTTTCCAGTTGGGGTATCTCAAAAATTGCTTTCAGACGTTAGATGGCGAAGAACCCCAGTTCTCGTCGTACGGACAAGTCTCCCGCAAACTGTTAAGTTTCCTTGTCGCATATATCATATACTCGATAATCATCACTATCGGATGTGTATTGCTTATCATCCCCGGTATATACCTTACATTAAGACTGCAATTTTTTTTCGCATCCATGGTGGATGAAAACACGGGAATTATCGAATCATTTAAACGAAGCTGGACGATAACCAAAGGACATTCGTTAAGTCTGTTCGTCGTTATGCTAATCATGATCCTGATAAGCTTTATCGGCCAGATCGCCCTGTTTGTAGGACTATTTGTCGCCATTCCGCTAATTGTATTAATGTATGGAGTCACATTTCGCAGACTGACAACTCCCGCGGTACAGTAAAAAAATAACTCCGGCAATCCAATAAAAACATTCGGATTTTCTTGCCGTTTCAAAAACTATATGTATTTTTGCGTACTATTTGTGTGCGTACACAAAACATGAAAGAAATGAAAAATTATCGCATAAAAGACATCGCAGCAAAGGCAGGCGTATCTGCAGGAACTGTTGACCGGGTGCTACACAACCGGGGGCGCGTTTCGGAAGACGCTTTGAAAAAAGTAAGGAAAGCTCTTGAAGAACTCGACTATCAACCTAATTTGATAGCCCGCTCATTAGCCTCAAAAAAAGCTTGCCGTATGATAACATTGATGCCTTCGTTCAAGCCCGGCGAATATTGGGCGGAAGTGAGTAAAGGCATTGATAAGGTCGAACGCGAACTTTCGGATTATCATCTTCAGATAGAACGCAAATTTTTCAATCAGTACGACAAAGACAGCTTCGACGCACTGGTCGGCGAAATAAAGAATAATGAATGT
>JAISYY010000031.1 GCA_031269635.1 Tannerella sp.
CCTTCCGGCAAAGTGATAATCGACGGCGTATACTACGACGGAATATCCGAATCGGGATTTATCGAAAAAGGAACAGGCGTTATCGTTGTCCGCTTCGAAAACGCCCAAGTTTACGTCGAGACAGGTGAAATGTGTTTGAATCCCCACTCCGGGGTCAGGAAAATTTTCACGGACAAGGACTATAATTAAAAAATAACAGATACGTCGACATATCACAGGTTATAATGACGAATTTTGCAACAATCTCATTATTGTCTATTTCGTCATTCCGTCTATTTGCTAAACTTGTTTAGTAACTTTCTCGCAAAGATGACGACTGCGAGAATTTGATTTGCGTCCTATCCGGAAGCCGAATAGTTATAAAATATTTTTATATTTGCGGGGAAAATCGGCTTGGAATTAAGAATTAAGAATTATATTTCACTTTCAAATTTTGATTATATACATAAATGAAACAGTTATCAATTTGCAACAGACACAGGGAAATGAAAATGCTCAACGCTCAATTTTCAATTCTCAATTATTTACGTATGAAGAGATTTCCTTTTTTGCATACGGTGTTTTTCTTCGTGTTAATGGCGGCGCCGGGCGGCGTTTTCGCCCAGCAGGGTAATAAACGGATTAGCTTGCCGGACATCGTAAACGGAACGTTCCGGCAGGAGACGTCCGCAGGCGAGATGCGTTCGTTGCCCGACGGACAGCATTATACGGCGATGAATAAGGCGCGTACGATGATTATCAAATATTCGTACCGTACCGGAGAACCCGTAGAGACGCTTTTTGACGTGAAGAACGCACGCGAATGTACGTTTGATGATTTCGAAGATTATATAATAAGCTCTACGGGACATCATATACTGATTATACGGGAAAAGGAGGCGATCCATCGCCGTTCGTTCCGCGCCGGTGTGTATGATTATGACGTGCGCCGCCGGATGGTGAAACAGCTGAATGAGTCGGGCAACAAGATTATGATACCGGTTTTTTCGCCGGACGGACGTATGTGCGCTTATGTGGAAGATAATAATATCCGGATAAAAAAGTTTGATTACGACACCGAAACGCAGGTTACGAAAGACGGCGAGGCGAACCGTATTATCAACGGGGCGACGGACTGGGTCTATGAAGAGGAGTTTTCCGTGACGAACCTGATGGCCTGGTCGCCCGATAACGAGTATCTTGCTTATGTGCGTTTCGACGAGACGGACGTGCCGGAATACGCTATGGCGATGTACGGCGATTCGTATTATCCTTATGAGCAACGATTCAAATACCCGAAGGCCGGGGAGAATAATTCAAAAGTGACCCTCCATTCCTATTGTGTGGAAACGAAAGATACAAAAACACTGAAAACGCCTGCCGGAGAAGACGGTTACATCCCTTACATCCGTTTCGCGGCGGAGCCTTCGCAATTGGCCGTGATGACGCTTAACCGCCAGCAGAATATATTTAACCTTTATCATGCCAACCCCAAAAGCGGGGTGTTTAAGCTCATTATGAAGGATGAAAATAAAGCGTATATAGATTCCGAATGGATGCAGGCGATCCGGTTTTCGGCGAGCGGTTTTCTTTACGTGAGTGAGAAGGACGGGTATGCGCATATTTACCGGTATTCCCCGACGGGTGTCATGCAGCGCCAGGTCACGAGCGGGAACTGGGATGTGACGCGCCTGATAGGAGAAGACGAGGCTACGGGGACGATCTATTATGAATCGGCGGAAGAAAGCCCGTTGCGTCGTTCGGTATATTCCATAGATGTGAAAGGGAAGAAGACGCGCCTGTCGACGATGCAGGGGACGAACAGCGCCTCCTTCAGCGCTTCGTATGCCTGGTATGTGAACCGCTTTTCCAGCGTTCATACGCCGGTGCGCATCAGCCTTCATGAGACGAAAACCGGCAAAGAGGTCCGGGTGATTGAGGATAATTCCGCCTTAAAAGATAAATTACAGGACTACGCTTTCTCGCCGAAAGAGTTTATGACGGTCACTACGGCTACGGGTGAAGAACTGAATGTCTGGATGGTTAAGCCTGCCGGTTTCAGCGAATCGAAAAAATATCCGGTGGTGATGTTCCAGTACGGCGGGCCTAATTCGCAGTCCGTAACAGACCGTTTCGGCATGGATTGGGAGCAGTATCTGGCCGCAAACGGGTTTGTTTGTGTCTGCGTCGATGGTCGCGGGACGGGTGCGCGCGGGGAGGCTTTCCGCAAGTGTACGTATATGCGGATGGGCGATCTTGAATCGCGCGACCAGGTGGCTGCCGCCGTCGCGCTAAGCAAACTGCCTTATGTCGACAGCGGCCGCATCGCCATTTGGGGCTGGAGTTTCGGCGGATACAACACGCTGATGGCCATGAGCGTGGGGAATGGTGTCTTCAAGGCCGGTATAGCCGTCGCACCTCCTGCCGACTGGCGATATTATGATACGGTTTATACGGAGCGTTACATGCGTACGCCGAAGGAGAATAAAAAGGGATATGATGAGACTTCGCCTGTGAAACTTGCAAAAGACTTGCAGGGAAAGTTGTTACTCGTACACGGTACGGCCGACGACAACGTCCATTTCAAGCAGAGCATGGACTATGCGGAAGCGCTGGTGCAGGCAGGCAAGCAGTTTGAGATGCAGATTTATCGCGACAGGGATCACGGCATCCATGGCGGTAATACACGTATGCACCTGTACACACGCATGTCGAATTTCCTTTTTGACAACCTGTAACCGGTCATTCCGGTTTCCGGCTTCCCAATTCGATTACTTCCAGGTCTTTGATTTCGGTTTTGTCTATGACAAAGCGGACGAGCGTGCGGACTTGCTGGAATCCGCTGATGCCGGCGGCTCCGGGATTTATGTGCAGGCAGTGGAGGCTCTTGTCGAACATTACTTTCAGGATATGGGAATGGCCGGAGATGAACAGTTGCGGTTTTGCCGCATACAGTTTGGCACGGATGGAAGGGTCGTAACGTCCCGGATATCCGCCGATATGCGTCATCAGGACGTTTATGTCTTCGACGTTGAACTGTGCAATCAAAGGAAACTGTCGGCGCAGGGGATACCCGTCAATATTGCCGTACACGGCGCGTAGCGGCCTGATGCCGGCCAGGTCGTGCGCCAGCGTTTCGGAGCCTATATCGCCTGCATGCCATATCTCATCACATTCGCCGAAATATTTTTCGTATTTGTCGTCCCACCAGCCGTGGGTGTCCGAAAGCAGTCCTATTTTTATCATGTGGGCAAAGATAGGATTTTTATCCTTACGGTATT
This sequence comes from Tannerella sp., assembly GCA_031269635.1. Lineage (GTDB taxonomy): Bacteria > Bacteroidota > Bacteroidia > Bacteroidales > Tannerellaceae > Tannerella. The sequence continues at coordinate 3,261 of JAISYY010000031.1, forward strand.
TGTAAAACCGGAATTTTTCACGTAAGTTTGCGCGTATGGAAGAACACAGGTATACATATTTCAAACGTGATATCAGTTGGTTGTCATTTAACTACCGGGTACTTATGGAGGCAGATGATCCGCATTTGCCTATCTATGAGCGTATCCGTTTCCTGTCTATTTACGCTTCCAACCTGGAAGAATTTTATGAAGTGCGCGTGTCGGAGCACCGGGGCGACATCATGAAAAAGAATTATATAGACGAGAGTGCGGAAATGTCTGAAGAAAGTCTTGAGGATATCACACGCGAGGTGAATCGCCAGCAACAGGATTTTTATCGTATATTCGGCGAAGGGATCCTCCCCGAATTGCGGCGGCAGAGGATTTACCTGTACCAGGATAGCAGGCCGGAGGCTTTCCACGTGGATTTTGTCCGGAATTATTTCAACGAGGAAGTTTTTCCGTTTCTCTCTCCCGTGACGATACAAAAAGGCGCCATGACCTTTATCCGCGACCGCCGGCTGTATCTTATTGTCAGCATGAGAAACAAGATTACCGGCGATCCTTATTATGTGCTTATCAAGATACCGTTCGGGAAGGCGCCCCGTTTTATTTCGTTGCCCTCGCACGAAGGTGTGTATTATTATATGTTTATTGATGATGTAATCCGGGCGAATCTGCCTGTGATTTTTCCGGGATATGACGTGGAAGGATGTTACAGCATAAAGATTTCGCGCGATGCGGATATTTACATTGACGACCATAACGCGGACGGCTCGAAGGCGATCGTGAACGAGATAAAGACGAAGGTCGGCAAACGCAAGATCGGCGCATTGAGCCGTTTTATGTACGACCGCGCGATGCCGGCGGATATGCTGGCCTATATTTGCGAATCGTTTGGCATAGAAGCGGACGAGTTGATCGTCGGCGGACGCTATATGAATCTTCAGGATCTGGTGAAGCTGTCTAATCCCGTCGGTGCGGAACTGGAACAGAAGGCGCCGTCGCCGATGCGCGTGCCGTATCTCGATGAGACGGGCTCTATATTCAGGGCTGTGACGCAACGGGATGTGCTGCTTCATTTCCCCTATCAGTCGTTTGATTACTTGTTGCGTTTTCTGATGGAGGCGGCGTTCGACCCGGAAGTGGAGGAGATAAAAATCACTCAATATCGTGTGGCGGAAAATTCCGCCGTCATAAACTCGTTGATAAGCGCCGCCCAGAACGGGAAGAAAGTGACGGTTTTTGTGGAGCTGAAAGCCCGTTTTGACGAGGAAAACAACGTGAGCGCCGCCGAACGTATGGAACAGGCGGGGATAAAGATTATTTACAGCCTTCCCGGATTGAAAGTACATGCCAAGGTTGCGGTGATTTTGCGTAAAGGCGACCGGACGGATTTCGCTTACCTCAGTACCGGGAATTTCAATGAGAAAACGGCCCGGATTTATTCCGATATGGCGCTCCTGACCTGTCGTGAGGGTTTGGTGGCGGATGTGAATCATCTGTTTTCGGTGCTGGAGCGCCGGACGGGAAGCCCGGTCTTTAAGCATCTTCTGGTCGCCCGTTTCAATATGACGCCGGAGATTATGCGTATGATAGAACGCGAGATTGAGCATGTGAAAAGGGGACGTCGCGGTTCTATCATTTTAAAGATGAACGGGCTGCATGACCGGCATATGATCGACGCACTGTATCGCGCTTCGGAGAACGGCGTCGAAATAGACCTTATCGTGCGGGGGATATGCTGCCTTGTGCCCGGCCGGCCGTACAGCCGGAATATACGTATCACGCGCATTGTGGATATGTATCTGGAGCACGCGCGTGTCTGGTATTTTTATAATGACGGGGCGGAAGATTTGTTCCTTACTTCGGCCGACTGGATGCGCCGCAACCTGAATCGCCGGATCGAAGCGGCTTTCCCGCTATTATGCCCGAAGATAAAGCGGGAGGTGACCGATATCCTGCAAATACAGTTGCAGGATAATGTCAAAGCCTGTACGCTGGATGAGAACCTTGCGAATGTTTTCAAACACGACGACCGTCCGCCGGTGCGTGCACAGCAGGCTATTTATGAATATTTCAAACGATCTTCTTTCTGATGCGCCATTCCGGGGGGTAGAGGTTGTTTGCGCGGTTCCCGATATTTTTCACGAATCCGAGCGGCGTCTTCCCGTAAGTTACAAGGATGTATCCTTTCGGAGTGTTTCCCGGCAGTACGATCGCTTCTTTCTGCAGGTATTTCAGGGCGTTTTCGTAAGATAACTCAACGGAAAAAAACGCTTCGGGATTGATTTCCGTGCTTAATGCCAGCGATACGGACGGAGTAAAGTCATTTCCTTTCAATTCGCCCAGGCGTATGCCTGCGGAAATGATGTTCAGCGTACCGGCGAGGAGGGCGCAGGTGTTTTTGTGGATTCCGGGCAGGGCGTAAATATAACCGGCCGTTTGGTTATTCCTTGCCGGGGGATGTTTGTTCCCGGCATTAGCGGATTTTCCGGGTGCAGCGGCTGTTGCCGTTTTTCCGTCTGCAAGGAAGATGAACCTGTCCGGTTCCGACAACATGCATTTTATTTCCGGCGGCGCAATTACCGGCTGTCTGCTGTTTTTGTACTTTGTTTTTATCCTGTCCGCATCATCCGCACCGTTGTTTTTACGCATCAAAGCCAGGAAGAATCCTTCTCCGCATGTGCGGTGCGGGAAAAACCTGTATGCGGGCATGTCGTGATGTAGCGACCCCGTGATGTTCCATTCCGGCTTTACGGGGATGGTGACGGTTTCCGCACCTAATTCTCCGGCCAGACTGTGTACGTTGTCTTCGTTTTCTTCCGTGTTGAATGTGCATGTGCAGTAAATCAGCCAGCCACCGGGTTTGAGGGCGTCCCATACATCAAAGATGATACGTCTCTGCCGTGAAGCGCAGCGTTTTACGTTGTCGGCGCTCCATTCGCTGCGGCTGGCCGTGTCTTTGCGAAACATGCCTTCGCCGGAGCAGGGCAGGTCTGCCAGGATGATATCGAAAAGATGTTTCAGTTTCCCGAAATCTTCGGGATCGCTGTTTGTAACAATATTGCCGGGCCGTCCCCATTTAGTCATGTTTTCAGAGAGAATCACGCTGCGGCTTCGTATGATTTCATTGCTGACGAGCAGGCTCCCTTCGGGAAGGAGCGACCGCAGATGTGTCGATTTGCCTCCCGGCGCGGCGCACAAGTCGAGCGCGACGAACCCTTCCCGGGACGTTCCCGCCTCCTCCGCCATTATTTTCAGCAATGCCTGTTCGAGGAACATGGACGAAGCTTCCTGGACGTAATATGCGCCGGCGTGAAACAGGGGATCGGCTGTAAACAACGGACGTTCCGGGAGAAAATAACCCGTCTCGCACCACGGGACTTTTTTATATTCGGTGGATAGAATGTCAGGGTGTTTTCCGGCCGGGTTTTGCAGGTTATGCTGCAAGTTAGCCGGGAATTTATGCGGATTAATCCGGAAACTAACCGCAGGCCGGGACTCCAGCGCCGATTCTAACGCATCGTATTCGTCGTGCAATAATTCTTTTGTTCGTCTGATAAACTCTTGTGGAAGCATTTTTTTCTTTGATTTATGCTGCAAACATAACACATTTTTCCGGCAATTTAAACTGTCCGGATAAAATCATTGTTTTCACAATAGGAGGATTTGATACGCCCTTGCAAGGAATTTGACGTGTGTAAGAATAGGAAGTGAAGAAAAAGTATTATCTTTGCCACATTTGTTATAAATAGAAAAAGTTATGAGAAAAATTTTGTTTTTATTGTCTGCGGCGGTAATGCTGCTTGTTTCGTGTGAAGGCCCGGCGGGA
>JAISYY010000041.1 GCA_031269635.1 Tannerella sp.
GAACGGATGTTCGCCGGAATTGCGATCTGATCGTTGGGATCAGATGTCAAATGGTTGTCAATCAAAAAATAGTCCATAGTATGATAATTAGTATTTCGTTTTGTCGTATTTATTTTCCAAAGCCGACCGTCCATTCGACGGTTCCGCCCTTTTCATTTTTCAAAACCAGTTCAAGCAAACCGTCTTTTTCACCAATCAGCGCCTGACCCTTTTCCGATTCGGCGGTTTGGTATTTCAAACCGTTGGAGGCAATTACGACTGTCATCGGTTCGCCTTCGACGAGCTGAGCCTTGCCTTTCAGCGTTCGGGCGGCATTGTCCCATTCGATGTCCGACAGTTCGATGTATCCTTGCAACAGATGCCGGTCGGTGGACAGTATCTGCGGATGATCTTTCACTTCCCGGACAGACATCATGCGAGCCTCTCCCGGACGCAGTTCCTGAGTCAGCTTGTCTTTTCCCTGCAATTTGCCGATAAACTGTCTGTTCCAAAAGTCGTAAACGTAATATGATTCGTCCGGCGACAGTTCCAGCCCGCCGCGCACGGCTTTGTCCGACAGTCCGGCGGATAATGTGGCGGAAGCGCTGTCATTTTGATTGTAGAACACGACCTGCTGCCAATCGCTGTTGATACGGAAACTGTAAATACTCGGATAGTTTTTCGTCAGCATGTCCACCGGACGCGCCGTTAAAGTCGAAGCATGATACGGGAAAATCCTTGACAGGGCGAAGATATGTTCCCTGTCCAGCGTCGAAAAACTGTTTGCCAGCAATAGGCGCGAACCTGCCGTATAACTCATCGTAAGCAGTTTATACAACCCGTCGTTGTTGTTGGGACTGGCTTTGAGAAGGTTTTTGGCGTCCATGTCATATCCAACGACTACACGGTTTTTGTACCACCGCAAGCCGCCGCGCGACACCATTTCGGGCGTGGCAATGTCGGTATCGCCCCAGATTCGCTGCGATGAAACGATGTTCAGCGAAATATCGGAGCCGATGGCTAAATTCCGTTCGTGCAGGTAAGCGTCTTTCCCCAGACCGTCGCGTGCAAACTGGAAAACACGCCTGTAAGCCGCTCCTGCAGTGGAATATTTGTCGTCCAGTCCGCCGAAAAGCGCCCAGCCGGTACTTGGATAATCATACATCAGACCTCGCACGCCGCCGTCGTTGAGATTTTTGTACACATCGCGCATGTGCGCCGAAAAATCGGCGTCGGTAAAGTCGTAAGTAGTGTAGCCACGGTTGAGATAGTCCCAGTCCCAGTTGTGCATCTTCATGCCGGTTGGATGAAACGATTCGTTGAACTGCATGTGAGCGGGATATTTTTCGGCATAATCTTCGGAACGGATGCCGGTTTGGAAATACGTCAGCGGAATACCACCCAAACCGGTTACTGCCTGCGCCCACTTTTCCGTCGTTTCGTAGGGCGGACAATAATGAGCGCTTTGGAGTTCATCCTGTTTTTGCCGTTCGCCGCCGCCGTGCATTTGCCAGTGTTCATCGTCCCACCAGCCGTTTTCATTGTTTACGTCGTAGCAGTCGGGTACCAGACGTACAGCCATGGTCGTGTATTTGAGCCAGCCGCTTTCTTTCACACGTTGCATCTCTTCGACAGCGCCCTTGCTGTCGTTGGCGCCCGATTTTCCGCCGTATATCTTTTTCATGGCATACCACAGGCAGATAGACGGAAAATAGTAATAGTTCGGATGTGCATTTTGCAGGAGAGACAGCGTCTTGCCATACGTTTCGAGCGAAAGAAACGGATCGTTTGTTACACAATCGAGGTAGAATCTGTCGCCATCGGGCAAATAGCGGGTATGCGGGTCGAGCCGTTTGCCGATCGCATCGTCTGCGTAGAGGTAAAGTGATGGATGGTTCGATACGGTCTTTACCGGTTCGGGTTGATTCAGCGGCGTTGCGGGAGGCGTTACTTCGCCGAGTTGTACGGATTTGTTAAACTCCTGATAGGTGATGCCGCCCAAAACTAAAGAATAACAATCCCTGTCATCTTCAAAAAACAGCAGCATGTTGTTACGGCAATGCACGGCGGGCCTATCACGCATGAAAGTAGGTTCTGCACCTCCGTTACCGTCGAGAATCCGCAAATTCTTTGTGATATCCTTGCCTTTGAATAATTTTGCTCCGGCAAGCGGCGCTATCTTTTTGACAATTACCGTGTCCTGCGAAATATTGTCAAGTCCTGCCGACAGAATCAGATACGGTTTGTCGTTTTGCAGGGAAAATTGGAGCAAGAGGGTTTTGTGTCCCGCTTCGACGCTTTCAATCAACAGGGATTGCCCGTCCGTATCCGGAACGGCTCTCCATGTACGAGTCAGACGGTCCGTTGTTTTCCAGTCGTTTATTTGCGCGTACGCGCTGTCCATGCAAATGATTCCGGCCTGTTTGTCCATAATTTGATAATAACCTGTCTGAAGGTCAAAACTCACTTTTACCTGTTTGTTTTGCAGCGATACGAGGTTGCTGTCTCCGGAAACGGAAACACCGTTCACCGTTATATCCTGCGAACAGGCTGTCATTAAAAT
>JAISYY010000044.1 GCA_031269635.1 Tannerella sp.
ACGGCTTGTCCGTGATGTTCATCCACGCGTCCAGGTGATCGACGGCTACCACCGACGGCCCCGATCCGTGTATGAAGATTTCTGTGGTCATCACCAACATCGACGGTAGCCTCGTGGAAGAAGGTTTCGCCGAACTCGAAGCCACGGATACACGAATAGGAGGTTCTTATTCGTACATCCACTATTTCTTAAATATATAATAAAAATGTATTATATTGCTGCAAAAAGTTTTTCACGAATTATTTCTTTATTCTTTATTAACGATTGACGGGGACGGAATCACCTCGGAGCGAGCTCGAAGGAGAGTCGGAGGAAGGTCGAAGGAATACCGAAAGAGTTTTTCAGGAGAATCTCGGAAAAGGAAATATTATTTCATAAAGATAAAACAATTTTTTATATCGAATTTTGCAATACGACAATCCGAATAGCATTCCCCCTTCGCCGGATTATTTGTAAAACCGAACTTTTTCATGTAAGTTTGCACGGTTATAATTAAAAATTTCATGAATTAATCGCAGATGAAAAAAGTTATTGAGCACATTAGGGAAAGTAAAAAAACAGCATTTTCTTTTGAAATATTGCCTCCTCTCAAAGGGAACAGCATCAAAAGGATATATAACATTATAGATAAGTTGGCGGAATTTGACCCTAAATATATCAACATTACGTCGCATCACAGCGAGTATGTCGATAAAACGGAAGCCGACGGTACGGTACGCAAGGTGAATATACGCCGCCGTCCCGGTTCCGTCGCTATTGCTTCGGCTATTCAAAACAGGTACGGCATTACGGCTGTGCCTCATATTATATGTAAGGGTTTTACGAAGGAAGAAACGGAATATGCGCTTATTGACCTTAATTTTTTAGGGGTGCATGATTTGTTATTGCTTCGTGGTGATGAAAAAAGACTGCCCGCTGCCGCGGACAAACCGTTGTATCATAATTATGCTACCGATTTGCAGGAACAGGTGAATGATTTCAATCGAGGCATTGCGCTGGACGGTTCTTCTTTCGAAGGCATCGAAACGCCGTTTTCTTACGGTATGGCCTGTTACCCGGAGAAACATGAAGAAGCTCCGGATATGGAATCGGATATTTTTTATGCAAAGAAAAAAGTTGAAAACGGAGCGGATTATTTGGTGACACAAATGTTTTTCGACAATTTGAAATATTATGCTTTCGTTGACAGGATGCGTGCGGAAGGGGTATCGGTGCCGATCATTCCGGGCGTTAAGCCCATTGTGTTTATGGACCAGTTGACCGTACTACCTAAAGTTTTCCGTTCCGGGATACCGGAAGAACTTGCAAATGAACTTCGTCGATGCAAGACGGATGATGAAGCAAAAGAGGTTGGGGTAGCATGGGGCATCCGGCAGTGTAAAGATCTGGTCAAGCATGGCGTTCCGAGTATTCATTTTTATACGCTTATGGCGACTGACAGCGTCCGGAGGATCGCAAAGGAGATTTATTGATGAGTTTCGCCTCAAAAATAAAAACATACCGGCTTGTTTTGTATTTCGCACAGTTTGCATTATCTTTGCGCGTTGAGAAAATATAATAAGGCTTATTTATTGGATGAATCAAACAAGTTTATTAGTAGAAACAATCGTTAAGGGGTTGCAGGAAAAAAAAGGACGGAGTATTGTTACCGTGGACTTAAGGGAAATACCCGGTACAATATGTCAGTATATGGTTATATGTGAAGGGAAAAATCCGAATCAAGTTTCATCTTTATCGGATTCGGTATGGGATACGGTTCTTAAAGGTCTCATGGAAAAACCTTCTTCCATACATGGATTGCGTAATTCCCAATGGGTGGGTATGGATTATGGCACGGTTCTTGTACATATTTTTTTACCGGAGACACGTTCTTTTTATCGGCTCGAAAATTTGTGGGAAGATTCGATAATTGTGAAAATCCCGGATATTGACTGATTTTTATATGATTGTGAGGATATAAATATGGAAGAGAAAAATAAAAATACACAAAATAACAATAACGGCAGTTATCAGAAAAATTCAAATGGAAACAGGAAATCCGGCTTTAGTCTGTGGTGGATCTATGCGCTTATCTTTATTCCGCTGATAACCTTATATATTGTCAATGATTCGCCCTCCGTAAAAGAAATCGGATGGACCGAATTTCAGCAACTGATGCGGAACGATGTGTTTGACGAAATCGTTGTTCTCAACAAGAAAAACATGCTGGAAGCTACGGTTAAGAAAGATAAATACCGGGAAGTGTTTAAACAGGACGCAGACAAAGCGGCAGAGATGGGCGTTCAGGTGTCGGTCAAAATCCCTTCGGCAGACAAATTTTCCGATTTTTATGATAAGGAAGTTTCGGAAAACAACATATCTGCACGTGTTACATACAAGGATGGTGACGGTCTGTTGTGGAATATATTCGTGTCGGCTGTCCCTTTTGCCGTTATTATCCTTATATGGATTCTGTTTATGCGCCGTATGTCCGGTGGAGTAGGCGGCGGGATGGGTGTTTTCAATGTAGGAAAATCGAAAGCCCAACTTTTCGACAAGGACGGAACGAACAAGGTGACATTTAAGGATGTTGCGGGACTTTCGGAGGCGAAGCAGGAAGTGGAAGAAATCGTATCGTTCCTGAAAAATCCCGGCCGGTACACGGAGCTTGGCGGTAAAATACCGAAAGGCGCTTTGCTGGTAGGGCCTCCCGGGACAGGTAAAACATTGTTGGCAAAAGCGGTTGCGGGCGAAGCCAATGTGCCGTTTTTCTCCCTTTCGGGTTCCGATTTTGTGGAAATGTTTGTTGGGGTAGGCGCTTCGCGCGTGCGTGATTTATTTCGCCAAGCGAAAGAGAAATCACCCTGTATCGTGTTTATTGATGAGATCGATGCGGTGGGTCGCGCCCGGGGCAAAAATGTCAATATGAATGCCAATGACGAACGGGAAAATACGTTGAACCAACTGCTTACGGAGATGGACGGATTCGGCTCCAACAGCGGCGTTATCATACTTGCCGCAACAAACCGTGCGGATGTGCTCGATAAAGCGCTGTTACGGGCAGGACGTTTCGACCGTCAGATTCATGTTGAACTGCCGGATCTTAACGAACGGAAAGAGATTTTTGCCGTTCACCTCCGTCCGATCAAAAGAGATACGAGTGTGGATACGGATTTTCTGGCGCGTCAAACGCCCGGATTCTCCGGCGCCGATATTGCAAATGTATGTAACGAAGCGGCATTGATTGCCGCACGCAACGGGAAGCAGTGTGTTCAGAAAGACGATTTCATGAGTGCTGTCGACCGGATTGTGGGCGGTCTTGAAAAACGCAGCAAGATCATGACGGAGAGAGAGCGCAGGAGTATTGCCTACCATGAAGCCGGACATGCTTCGTTGAGCTGGCTCCTGGAATATGCCAATCCGCTGGTGAAAGTGACGATTGTACCGCGGGGTAAAGCGCTGGGGGCTGCCTGGTATCTCCCGGAGGAACGCCAGATAACGACGCGCGAACAACTGCTTGATGAAATGTGCGCCACACTCGGCGGCCGCGCGGCCGAAGAAGTGTTTCTCGGCGCTATTTCTACCGGCGCCTCGAACGATCTTGAGCGCGTCACAAAGCAGGCTTATGCGATGGTCGTTTATTTCGGTATGAGTAAAAAAATGCCCAACCTCAATTATTATGATTCTACGGGCCAGGACTGGGGCTTTACAAAACCTTACAGCGAGGAGACTGCGAAAATGATTGATAAGGAAGTGCAGAACATTGTGAATGAGCAATATGAGAGGGCCAAACGGATGCTTTCCGAGTGTGCGGATAAACATGGTCGACTGGCCGAACTGTTGCTCAAATCCGAAGTCATATACTCGGAAGATGTAGAACATATTTTCGGGAAGCGGCCCTGGGTATCGCGTAGCGAGGAACTGCTGGAAAAACAGAACGGAGAGAACAGGAATCAGGATTATGTGAGTGTGTGACAATAAAATGGCTTAACCTTGAAAAATCTTATACAAAGAACATTTACCGGAATCGTTTACATTGCTGTAATAATAGCGGCCGTTTACGTACATCCTCTTTTGTTTGCAGTTGTATTCGGCCTTATCGTCGGGGCGTTGATACATGAGTTCTATACCATAATAAAATATGGAGGCCCTGCCTGGATACGTTATCTCGGAATAGCGGGAGGAATGTATTGGATTGTGGCGTCCTGCCTGTATGCCGGAAATTATACCGGATGTGATGTTTATTTACCTTATTTGATTATCTTACTGGTATTATTGGTATCCGAATTGTATGTTCACAACTCGAATCCCGTTAACCGGTGGGGGATGATGATCTTTGCACAATGTTATTGCGCAGGCTCTATCTCCTTGCTGTGTTTTATTCCTTACGTGATGTCGCCGGTTTATAACCCTTTGCCGGTACTGATGATTTTTGTTTTTATCTGGCTTAATGATACGGGAGCGTACCTGACGGGAACAGTAATCGGCAAACACCGTCTGTTCCGGCGCATTTCGCCTCTTAAATCGTGGGAAGGCTTTGGCGGCGGCCTGTTTGCCGTTGTTGCGGCTTCCTTGTGTTTTGCCTGTTTTTATAAGGAACTGACATGGTATCAATGGCTGGCCTTTGCCCTGATTACAGCCGTTTCGGCGACTTGGGGCGATTTGATGGAATCCTTGCTAAAGCGCACATACGGCGTGAAGGATTCGGGGAGGATATTACCCGGACATGGCGGCATGCTGGATCGTTTTGACAGCGCAATACTTGCATCGCCTTTCGTTTATGTTTATTTTGAACTGCTTATTCGAAATTGAACGTCAGGATGACCATGCGTGTTGTTACTTTGGACAAGGCGTCCGTATAAATCTTGTCCGCTTCGTTGTTGAGGTCGCTACGATCTCTTTCCAGCATATCAGGCAGTCCGAATTTAAATTTTATTTCCGGCGCTAATTTGAAGTATGGCATGTAAATATTGCAACCGAAACCAAATTCAAAACCGTAATCAACCTGTTTAAGCAAAATGGGATTGCCCTTTTTACGCCCCATATCAAGGGATCCGTATACGCCGCCGATTATATACGGGCGATAGTTGTTGAGGCGCATAGATGATATTTTAAGATCCAGGGGAACCGACAGGTAATTGGAGCGGATGCTGACCGGCTTTTCTTCTTCGCTTGTTAATTCTTTGAAAAATATGGTTTTATCGCCGAAATGTATGGTCGGGGAGAGCCGGAGGTTCATGTATGGGTTGAGGAATAAATCGCCAATAACCCC
>JAISYY010000077.1 GCA_031269635.1 Tannerella sp.
CAGTCTGTGGCGAATGGTGTGGCCGATGCCGGCATTGTCGGCGAAAACGAGTATGTGGAAAAAGGTGAAAAGGCAAACCTGATTAAACGCCTGGGCTTCAGCAAATGCCGTTTGTCCCTTGCCATTCCCCGGGATGAAGAATACAACGGGTTACGCTGGTTCCAGGGAAGAACGATTGCCACGTCATATCCCAATATATTGGGGAAATACCTGCGGGAGAATGGCGTGCACGCTTCATTGCATGAGATTTCCGGTTCGGTGGAAATCGCGCCGGGCATCGGGCTGGCCGATGCTATTTTCGACATCGTGAGTTCGGGCAGCACCCTGATAAGCAACCAGCTTAAAGAAGTGGAAGTCGTGATGAAAAGCGAAGCGTTACTGATTGCGAATAACGATTTGCCGAAAGAAAAACGCAAGATACTGGATGAAATATTGTTCCGTTTTGATGCGATACAGGAAGCATCCGGAAAAAAATACGTACTGCTGAACGCACCCAAAGAGAAAGTCGGTGAAATAACGGAACTGTTGCCGGGGATGAAAAGCCCGACCGTGACGCCTCTTGCCGATGAAGGCTGGGTTTCCATGCAATCCGTGATTACGGAAAAACATTTTTGGGAGATAATCGGCAAGCTGAAAGCTATCGGCGCGGAAGGCATTATTGTTGTGCCGATCGAAAAAATGATTCTTTGATAATGTATTCAAATATGGATATAAAGACATATAAATATCCCGGAAAACCGGAATGGGAAGCGTTGCAGCAGCGTCCGGAACTGGATGTGACGTCGCTTTTTGACACGGTGCGCAGCATCCTGGAAGATGTACGGACGAATGGCGATGAGGCTGTTCGCAAGTATGGCGAGCGTTTTGATAAGGTCTGCGTGGCGGATTTGCTTGTTTCGCAGGAAGAAATTAAAAACTCGGAATCATTGATTGATGAGGATTTGATGTATGCCATGATTGAGGCTAAGCGAAATATCGAAAAGTTTCATGCGCATCAGTATTTCGATCACGGGAAAACGGAAATAAGACCCGGCATTACATGCTGGCAAAAGCCGGTCGCCATCGAAAAGGTCGGTTTATATATCCCCGGCGGCACGGCGCCACTGTTCTCTACGGTTTTGATGTTGGCAATTCCGGCGGTTATGGCCGGATGCAAAGAAGTAGTGCTTTGTACGCCTCCGGACAACGAGGGGAAAATATACCCCGCCATCTTGTGTGCCGCCAAACTGGCCGGTGTGAAAAAAATATTCAAGGCCGGAGGCGTCCAGGCAATTGCAGCTATGACTTACGGTACGGAAAGCATTCCGAAAGTATATAAAATATTCGGACCCGGCAATCCGTACGTTGTAGCGGCAAAACAGTTAGTCAGCCTGACGGACGTAGCCATCGACATGCCGGCCGGACCTTCCGAAGTGGAGATAATAGCTGACGCTTCGGCCGATCCGGCGTATGTGGCGGCCGATTTCCTTGCACAGGCCGAACATGGCGCGGACAGTCAATCAATCCTGGTTACAACTTCGGAGACGCTGGCCGAAGCCGCTAAAAAAGAAATAGCAATCCAGTTATCCGGACTGCCGCGTCGCGATTTTATTGAGAAATCGTTATCACACAGTCGTATCATTATCCTGAAAGATGATGCCGAAATGACGGAATTTACAAACCAATACGCACCGGAGCACCTGATTATCCAGACCGGGAATTATGCGGAATTAAGCGCCGGTATCGTGAATGCCGGCAGTGTTTTTTTAGGCCGCTTTACTCCAGAAAGTGCGGGCGATTATGCTTCGGGAACCAATCACACGCTGCCTACCGGAGGATATGCTAAAATGTACAGCGGCGTAAACCTCGACAGTTTTATGAGGAAGATAACATTTCAGGAAATTACGAAAAACGGTTTAAGGATGCTTGCGCCGACTATAGAAGCTATGGCGGCAAACGAGCAGTTGGAAGCACACAGGAATGCGGTTACAGTAAGATTGAAAAACGGTTAATCGGCGCCACGTTATTAAAGTCATGAATAAAATCAATATCCTTTGGACAATAGGCGATAAAATCACAGCGCTGAATATGCTTGCTATCTATGTATTGAACGCAAAAAAACGTGGATGGTGGAAAGAAATCAATGTCATTATTTGGGGGTTCTTCGGCAAAACTTGTTGCCGAAGATACACAAGTTCAAACGGAAGTATTGGAAATGATACATTCAGGTATCCATGTGGAAGCCTGCAAAGATTGCAGTGACGTTTGTGGAGTAACGGATAATCTGGAACGTTTAGGTGTAAATGTGAAGTTTATGGGACAACCTTTGACAGATTACATCAAAGCCGGCGAACCGGTACTTACAATATAAACGAGAAACGGCTACCGAAATGATTATGAAGAAAAATCCCCCGCTCGGCGTAGCGTCTCGCTACGTCGTGCTAAAAGCTGGGCGTCCACGCTTGCGGTAAAGTAACGGACGTCGAAATGAAAACTTTTTCTTTGACAAAAACTTGCTTTACGGCATGTCCGGAGACATGCTTTCAGCACGACGAAGGCAGGAGCCTACGCCGAGCGGGGAGATATTCCCGTTCCATCTCCGTTCCATTTCCCAGTACGGGAATGATCATTTTGAAGAAAAGAAAAATCAAACTAATAATAAATAAACGTAACAATTGCAAAAAAAATAGGATTGCCGAAAAAAATCACATATATTTGTAATTACAAAAATTGTAAATTAAAAAATTATGAAAACTTATTCAAGCAAAATCGTATCGTGTATAGCCTATTTTGGGTTATTATTTTCTCTATCCTGCAATGATTTATTTGAAGTTGAAGAAAGCAACAGAGAAATTGGTGGCGTTTATTTAAATGGCGACTTAACATGGGATGAGCAAATAAAGGTCTCTGATGAAGATGTTATATTACAAACAACTGCTCAACTGTTATCCAGTCTTGTAGATGTAGATGTTGTAAAAGAAGTAAAACGTGGAGTAGAGAAGAGCCGGTCATATGGATTGGATGAAGAGATTCGATTTATAGAGATTCTACAACCTCAAAACACAAAAGTAAACAAATTTGCCGGTAATAATTTATTGACCGGAAAGTTAAAGGAATGTATTAGAAATGTTAATAAAAACAGTCTGGTATCCGCACAATTCACAGGAGACGAAATGGAATCATTTCTTTGTAACAATAATGTACAAATTTACTGGCCCTATTTAGAGAACTGGGATGGAAAAGAAATTCCCGTGATATCATACAGTAATTATGATAATGAAGATGACGATGTTTCGGATGTTGTTGCTTACAGACGCATTAAAGACATATCCGGAAAATATGAATTAGAATCGTTTATTATCAATGAAGAATACGCGATGAATCATCCTGTTTGGATTATAAGTAAGAACGAATTTGAATATAATAATCTGCCGGATTTTAATAATGGTGAGTTTAAAAAAAATGGAATTATTTTTGCCCAAGAAACTACTGATGAAACAAACTCAATTAAGTCAGATTCACCAAATGAAGTTTCACTCAGAGCAGGTTCTAATTTGTTTTTTTTAAAAACATTACAAGTAACCACTAACCATGATAATTGGATAAATGGAGGGTCTGAATTTGAGTTTCACTGGGCTTCTTTATATTCAACCACAGTAATCAGATATTGTATTTCTCGTTCGGATATAAACAAAGGGAAAAAATTTACGTTATATTATGCATTAAATACAAATTGGACATGGGAGCAACAGTCTAATGCTTTATTAATTATTGAAACCGATGCTAATTGGGGTGACAATTATTGGTACTATACTATTCATTGGAGAGATGATTATAATTTTTTTTCAAGCAGTCGTCACATATATCATAATCAATTTGATGATTTTATACATGGAGGGGTATATTGGCGTGATATTATTACTTCTAATGGTTATATTGAAAGTTTTTTTTCTGATGGAGTTCGTTGGACTATGAATTTCTAATATTTTTCTTATGAAATACATAAACATTTTATTTTTTTTCCTTTCCTTTCCATGTTTTTCTCAATTATATATTGGTGCCAATGGTGGTCTTGCCATATCAGATTTAAATGGAGTATATCGAACAGTGAAAAAAAATGAACATGTTGGATACAAAGTAGGGTTTTCATTACAATATATGCTTTCGAAATTTGGGATTGAATCAGGTTTGTATATTGCTGAAAAAGGAATTTCTAATTCAGAAGGTATTCTTGAAGTTGATCAAAAATTTTATCGTACATCTCTTGAAATATCTCCTCTATATATGGAATTGCCTGTATCATTAGTATATAATATTCCTATTGAACGAAAAGTAAATTTACAAATAAACCTCGGAGGATATTTCGCTTATGGTTTTCAAGGAAAGGGTCTAATAAGTGTTGAAGATTTTGGATCAAAATATGGAATTTTAGCTTTTGAAGACATTGAAATAATAAACCATCAAGAGATAGGCGAATTTACTGCAAAAGGAGCTAACCGTTTTGATTTTGGATTAACTTCAGGGGTTGGTTTGATTGTTCATAATATAAAAATCAAAGCCAACTATGATTTTGGCCTTTGTAATGTATTTGATGTTTATCCAATACAAGCCGA
This sequence comes from Tannerella sp., assembly GCA_031269635.1. Taxonomy (GTDB): domain Bacteria; phylum Bacteroidota; class Bacteroidia; order Bacteroidales; family Tannerellaceae; genus Tannerella. The sequence continues at coordinate 4,593 of JAISYY010000077.1, forward strand.
TAACCGTAACAAGGTAAAAAATAGAACTTTTTGGATCGAATTAGGATATAATCTTAAACTATCAAACTGACATTACAGCTTTGAACTTGTTGGAGGCTGTCTCAAAAGGCAGCCTCTTTTTGGTGCGACGTGCATAATCCACATCTTGTCGGTGAAAGTCCGCTATGGGGGCAGGTAACGACCAACCATTAGGAGAAAGCAAGGGTGTTCGTAGCGATGCGAAATCTGAAGGAAGCCCCGCTCGGCGTAGCGTCTCGCTACGTCGTGCTAAAAGCAAGCGTCCACGCTTGCAGCAAAGTAATGGACGTCGAAATGAAAACATTTTCATTGACAAAAACATGCTTTGTGGCATGTCTGGAGACATGCTTTCCGCACGACGAAGGCTGGAGCCTTCGCCGTGCGGAGCGCGGTCGGCAAACCGGCAGACGTTATTTGTTTCGTATCCCTAAAATCAATGATTTTGTTCGGAATCCGGTTGGATTGCGTCTAGAATCAATGATTTTGTTCGGAATCCGGCGGCGAGGGGGTGCATCATTCGTTATTGCGACTGCGATTATTATGAACTCATGTTACGCAGGCCGGTCTGCGTAACATGATATCTCGCATCACTTAAGAGCCGGTATGGTTCTATAAAACCATCTTACTCCCCACATATTGTTTTCATGGTATATGAATAATTTTTCCGTGCATTTGCCTTGATTTTTGTTACTTTTATTGGCGCCTTGATTTATATTTTAGTATATTTGCGCCTTTAAAATAATAAATCTTGGAATAAAAAATTGAACTTATGGAGAACGTGATTTTTATGGTCTTGGGAGCGTCTTTGATAGCGCTTGGATTTGCATTTTTCTTTTTCAGGCAGATGATGAAAAGGGATGAAGGAACGGATACGATGAAGAAAATAGCGCTTCATGTGCGAAAAGGAGCGATGGCTTACCTCAAACAGCAGTATAAGATTGTTGCGTGTGTCTTCCTTATTTTAGTTGTCATATTTACCGTGATGGCCTTTTTCGACCTGCAGAATCCGTGGGTGCCGGGCGCTTTTCTTACCGGAGGGTTTTTCTCCGGTCTTGCCGGGTTTTTCGGAATGAAAACGGCCACTTATGCTTCGGCGCGGACGGCCCATGCGGCCCGCAATTCTTTGAATGACGGACTTCGCGTTGCATTCCGTTCGGGCGCCGTTATGGGACTTACCGTTGTGGGGTTGGGGTTGCTGGATATATCCGTATGGTATATCGTGCTTGACCATTTTATTCCCGGCGAAGGCGCCCATAAACTGATGATTATAACAACCACGATGCTGACGTTCGGAATGGGCGCGTCCACACAGGCGTTATTCGCCCGCGTCGGTGGCGGTATTTATACAAAAGCAGCCGATGTCGGCGCCGACCTTGTGGGTAAGGTTGAGGCCGGCATACCGGAAGATGACCCGCGCAATCCGGCAACGATTGCGGACAATGTGGGGGATAACGTAGGCGACGTGGCCGGTATGGGCGCTGACTTGTATGAATCGTATTGCGGTTCGATACTTGCAACCGCCGCTTTAGGCGTACCCGCTTTTGCGCTTCATCCGGAGATGCAGTTGAAGGCCGTGTTCGCCCCCATGCTTATTGCGGCGGTAGGTCTTCTCCTCTCCGTAATCGGAATATTTCTTGTGCGGACGAAGGAAGGCGCTACCATGAAACAGCTCCTCTCGTCGTTGAGTAAAGGCGTTAATATCAGTTCGTTGTTGATTGTTATTGCGACGTTCTCCATTTTCTATTTGCTCGGGTTAGATAACTGGATCGGAATATCCTTTTCCGTTGTGGTCGGTCTCATTGCCGGTATTATCATTGGGCAGGCTACGGAATATTATACCTCACACAGCTATAAACCGACACGTAAGATAGCCGAGAGTTCCCAAACCGGCCCGGCGACGGTCATTATTTCCGGGATTGGGTTAGGATTCATATCTACGGCAATACCTGTTATCACCATTTGTATGGCAATCATCCTGTCGTTTCTTTCCGCTATTCAGTTTGATGTTTCCAATATGCTTGCTCCCCAGAACTTGTGTATGGGACTTTACGGCATAGCGATCGCCGCCGTCGGGATGCTTTCCACTTTGGGCATAACGCTGGCGACCGATGCTTACGGGCCGATTGCCGACAATGCAGGCGGCAACGCACAGATGAGCGGCCTGCCCGAGGAAGTTCGCCGGCGTACGGATGCGCTCGATGCGCTGGGCAATACGACGGCGGCTACGGGTAAAGGATTTGCGATCGGCTCTGCCGCATTGACGGCTTTGGCCCTGCTTGCATCTTATATAGAAGAAATAAAAATAGCGCTGTTGCGTATCGGCGAGACCGTCCTGGTTATGCCTAACGGAGATGCCGTGCAGATAGCGAACGCTTCGTTTCAGGACTTTATGAATTATTATAATGTTTCGTTGATGAACCCGATCGTGCTGGTCGGCGTCTTTACCGGTTCTATGATGGCCTTTTTATTCTGCGGACTTACGATGAACGCGGTAGGCCGTGCGGCGCAGCACATGGTAGAAGAAGTTCGCCGTCAGTTCCGTACCATAGCCGGGATTATGGAAGGAAAAGCCGATCCCGATTACGCGCGATGCGTCGAAATATCAACGAAAGGGGCGCAGCGTGAAATGCTCCTGCCTTCACTGTTGGCTATTATTGTGCCGGTAGTTGTAGGACTGCTTTTCGGTGTGGCAGGTATTCTGGGTCTGCTTGTCGGCGGACTGGGCGCCGGTTTCGTCCTTGCCATATTCATGGCAAATGCGGGCGGAGCGTGGGATAATGCAAAAAAATATATCGAAGAGGGAAGCCTTGGCGGTAAAGGCTCCGATAATCACAAAGCGACAGTCGTAGGCGATACCGTCGGCGATCCGTTTAAAGATACTTCCGGCCCTTCACTGAATATCCTTATCAAGCTGATGAGTATGGTTTCGATCGTAATGGCAGGACTGACGACCGTTTACAGTTTGTTCGGATAAATTCCCGACGGGCGTTGAAAAGCGTTTGTGAACCGGCAATAAAAATAAGCAAGCTTATTTTTATTGCCGGTTTCATTATGTAAAAGAAATATTGCGATGGCATTGCAGCCCCTTCCGGGACAGGCAGAATCCGGATATAAACAATTATAAACACAACAACTATTAAAAAACTAATGAGAGTAAGTTATGTTGTCCAGGTATTTATATGCGCTTCCCGTGTTGAGCAAGAGTGTTGTTTCGCCGT
>JAISYY010000083.1 GCA_031269635.1 Tannerella sp.
GTGTGGGAGAGGTAGGAAAATAGATAAGGGAGGAGGAGCATACGCGTGAGAAGAAAGAACAAAATCGGACTGTAGACGAAAGCCAATAAGAGCAAAAGAATGAAGAAGGAACCACCCCAAAAGAACACAAAGGTACTTCACTTTTCCTCACTTTCGCATCACTTCTGTCCACGGTCACACATCTTCTCTTTTTTTCTCGAAAATATTGCTGATTCCCCCCCGACTTTTCACAAAATAAAAGAAATGTTGCGGAACAAAATGGGAATGGAAATAGCGTGCAGTGGCGAAGCTGAATTTCCTCATATTGCCGATGCAAATTTTTTTATTTCACGTGTGACACAGAAAGCGTATGTTCAGGTGGATGAAAAAGGAACAGAGGCTGCTGCCGTTACGGAAATTATTCTGCAAGATTCGGATATATCCGGAGATGAAACTCTTTCTCCTAAAATTTTCCGTGCCGACCGGCCTTTTCTCTTCCTGATACAAGAACGTTTTACCGGCACCATCCTTTTCATGGGAAAAGTAGGGAATCCTGCTGAATAATCTATACGAAACCCGCCCTGTCCCTTGTCTCCGGTCGCAGATTTTGCAACGGACATACGCAATACGCAGTTGGTAACGGAACGACAACCGCTACCGACTGATGTGTGTTTATTCTGGAAAATCCATAGAGAGGTTACAGCGATTTTGTATTGTGTTAAATTTGCTGCAAAATCCATCTGCCGGATAACAAATTTTGTATCTCTCATTCGTAAATAACTTTTTTTCATTGCATGCGCTTGGAAAACTGAGATTTTTCATCTAATTTTGCAATTTGTGTACCGGATAAATAGATAAAGGAGATTTCAGCCATGATTGAACGTGATTACATCATGCGTATTTTGCAGGATTTTTTCAATGCCATAGCAAAATTAATGCGGTTAAACTTGGACGATCCCGATACATCGCATGTACAGGAGCGTTTTAATGAGATGTATCGGCAGTTTTTCCGCAGTTCGGCGGAACATTTTTATGAAACGGAGAAAGAAATGATACTGGACAGTCTGGAACAGGAAGGACGGAGCGAACAGGATACGCACGCAAGGGTACGGATGCTTTCCGAGTTGCTGTATCAGGACGGGCTTGTCAAAAAGAGTATTCCCGAAAAGTGTATAGTTCTTGAAAAAGCGTTGTATCTGCTCGAATACTTGGACCGGAACAGCCGGACATTCTCCTGGGAACGCAATCAGAAAATAAACGATATAAAGAAAATATTGACCGAATTTGAATATTAATAATGTATATAAGTTATGAGAAAGAGAAATTTTTTATGCAGCCTCCTGTTGTATGCGGTTGCCGCCCATGTAACGGCTAACGCCGGAGAAGCAAGGTTACTGCGCTTCCCCTCGACGAACGGTTCCGAAATAGTATTTACTTATGCCGGCGATTTGTATAAAGCGCCGGTAAACGGTGGCGAAGCAAGGCGCCTCACGTCACATGCCGGATACGAGATGTTCCCCCGCTTTTCGCCCGACGGCAAAACGATCGCATTCACCGGCCACTACGATGGCAACACGGAAGTTTATACCATCCCTTCCGAAGGCGGCGAGCCTTTGCGCCTGACTTACACCGCGACCAACCGGCGGGATGACCTTGGCGACCGCATGGGGCCTAATAACATCGTGATATGCTGGACTGCGGACGGGAACGGCGTCGTGTACCGCAACCGTATCAGCAGCGGTTTCGACGGCAGACTCTATATCGCAAACAAGGGAGGCGGCCTTCCCGAAGCCATTCCCCTGCCGGAAGGAGGCTTTTGCAGCTATTCGCCGGACGGCAGAAAACTGGCCTACAACCGCGTGATGCGCGAGTTCCGTACCTGGAAATATTACCGGGGCGGAATGGCTGACGACGTCTGGATTTACGACGCAGACAAACAAAGCGTCGAAAATATCACAGACAACGATGCGCAGGACATCTTCCCTATATGGGTCGGCGATGATATTTATTTCCTTTCCGACCGTGACCGCACAATGAACGTTTTCGTTTACAATACCGTCACAAAAAAGACGGCAAAAGTGACGGATTTCAAAGATTACGACGTGAAATTCCCAAGCTCCAACGGTAAACTGATCGTATTCGAAAATGGCGGTTACATCTACAAATTAGATCCGGCAACGCGGAAAGCGGAGAAAGTGAATATCACCCTTACGTCCGATAACATATATGCACGAAGCGCGACGAAAGACGGCGGCAAATATCTTTCGGCGGCAAGCCTTTCGCCCGACGGGAAACGGGTTGTCGTCACCGCACGCGGCGAGATCTTCAATATCCCGGCCGATCAGGGCGTCACGAAGAATATTACACGCAGTCCCGGCGCTCACGAACGTTCCGCCGCGTGGTCGCCCGACGGGAAACACATCGCCTACATATCGGACGTCTCCGGCGAAACGGAACTCTACATGCAGCCCGCAGAAGGCGGCGAGGCGATTACGCTGACGAAAAATAACGACACCTACATACGTAATTTCGGATGGAGCCCGAACAGCAGTTACATCGTCTATACCGACCGCAAAAACCGGCTTGTCCTCCTGAACGTCTCCGGCGGGAACAAGACAATCATCCGCCGGGATACCTTTGATACTCCCCGCGGGGCAACGTTCTCTCCCGACAGCAAATGGCTTGCATATACGCGCAGCGCATCAAACGAATTTTCCGTCGTATATGTTTACAACCTTGCGGAAAAGAAAGAATATGCCGTGACGGATCACTGGTACGACTCCGGTTCGCCGGCGTTTAGCGTCGACGGCAAATATCTTGTCTTCAGTTCTTCCCGCGAGTTCCTCCCGGTGTACGGTTCAAAGGAATGGAATCATATTTACAGGGACGAGGAAAGCGCTTACCTCGCCCTGCTGCAGAAAGACACCCCGTCGCCGTTTATCCGGAAAGACGACGGCGTTCCCGAAACGAAAAAGGCAGAGGTGAAGGTTGAGACAGGAAAGAAGAAAGAGGACAAAAGCGATGATAAAAAAGATATCGTTATCGACACCGAAGGTCTTTCCGGCCGCATCGTAAAAATCCCGGCAGGTACGGGGCATTACGGCAGTTTTTATGCCGACGGCGACAAAGTTTATTACACACGCAACGGTTCCACGTTCGTTTACGACCTGGAAAAAAAGAAAGAAGAAAACGTTGCCGACGGCGCACGCATGTGGGTGGAGCCGGGAGGCAAAAAAGCCGGGTTCCTTAAAAGCGGACAGGTATATGTCACCGACATCCCTTCCGGTAAGGCGAGCCTCGACAAAGCCGTCAGTCTTTCCGACATGAAGATCAGGACGGATTACCGCGCAGAGTGGGCGCAGATCTTTGACGAAGCATGGCGTGTGTTCCGCGACGGCTTCTATGTTGAAAACATGCACGGCATAGACTGGAAGGCGATGAAAGAGAAATACGCCGTACTTGTCCCGCACATAAAAAACCGCCTCGACCTGAATTATGTAATAGGGGAAATGATCGGGGAACTCAACTGTGGACATGCTTACGTAACGACGGGCGAAATGGAACGCCCCGAACGTATAAAGACCGGCCTCCTGGGCGCCGAAGTATCGCGCGATAAAAGCGGGTTCTTCCGCCTGGAAAAAATCTATAAAGGCGAGACATGGAACAACGATTTGCGTTCGCCGCTGACGGAGCCTGGCGTCGACGCCCGCGAAGGCGATTACATTGTTGCCATTGACGGCATACCGGCAAACAGCGTCAAAGATCTGTACGCCCTGCTTGCCGGAAAAGCAAATGTCCCGACGGAACTTTCGCTGAACGCTTCCGCATCGCCGGACGGAGCCAGGAAAATCGTCATCCTCCCCCTCGAAGAAGAATATTCGCTTATTCATTACCAGTGGGTGAGAAGCAACATCGAAAAAGTCGATAAGGCATCCGGCGGCAAGATCGGTTATATTTATATCCCGGACATGGGGCCGGAAGGCCTCAACGAATTTGCCCGCTATTTCTACCCGCAACTCGACAAGGAAGGACTCATCATTGACGACCGGGCGAACGGCGGCGGCAACGTCTCCCCGATGATACTCGAACGCCTCGCCCGCGAACCTTACCGCATGACGATGTATCGCGGGAGTTCCCGTAACAACACCATCCCCGACGCCGTGCAGGTCGGCCCGAAAGTTTGCCTTATCAACAAATATTCTGCGTCGGACGGCGATCTGTTCCCTTGGGGATTCCGCGCACTCGGCCTGGGAAAACTGATCGGGACACGTACCTGGGGCGGAATAGTCGGCATAAGCGGCTCGCTCCCCTTCGTTGACGGAACGGATATACGCGTGCCTTTCTTCACAAGTTATAGCATGGACGGCGAATGGATCATCGAAAATCACGGCGTAGATCCTGATATACAGATAGACAACGACCCTGTTAAAGAGTGGAACGGCGAAGACCAGCAGTTAGACCGTGCAATCGAAGAGGTAATGAAAGAGCTGAAAAACCGCAAACCGCTACCCAAAACACCCGCCCCGCGCGTTTGGAACAAGTAAGTTAAAATACGCCGGTAACGACACAACCCCCGTTACCGGCGTATTCGTTACACACCCGGAAGGCGAAGTGCTCACCCTGCCCGATGACGCCCAAGTGCAGGCGGTGCGGATTCGTGCGGAAATAGTTGACAGCCTCCGATTGCCGTATGACGTTTACCATTCCGGCAGGACGTAAACGAAAGAATAACAATGTATAATATGCGTACAAAACAAAAAAAGTCGATTTTTAATTGATATTTTATAACGAAGTGTTTAGTTAAAAAACATTATTACGCAAAAAAATCACAGATAATCTTTTTCTATATAAAAAAGAAATATATCTTTGTCCCCCATAACTGATAAAAAAACAATCCATGAATAGATTTTCTATTTTTCTATTTTCTGTAAATAAATTGGGTTCAGACCTCCTTTTTGGCGGCCTGTGGCATGATTCTTGCAGAGAGAGAGAGAGAGAGAGAGAGAGAGAGAGAGAGAGAGAGAGAGAGAGAGAATCAGGCATATATAGTCTCTACATGTAATATATACGCGCGCGCAAGAGATAATAAAAATAAATCACTTAAATCACATCCTCTTGTCGTCATTTTTTCCAAATTAAGTCACAGAAAAAGGACTTTTTTATTCACAAAAACATATTCAAACAAATATTGCCGTCGGCGCGGATTTCCGTTGCCGGCCGGACTGTGTCGTACCGTTACGTCGTCTTTACGAGGTACGAAACCCGTCATTTCGAACGCAGTGAAACCGTCCGAAACGGCGCTCTGTGTCCGTATGGATTGCTTCCGGCTGCGCCGTCGTAATGACGGCAGGCGTAACGGTAGCGAACGCTTTGCCAATGGTAGGAAATGCTTCACTAATGATAGGAAATGTTTCACTAATGATAGGAAATGTTTCACTAATAATAGTGAACGCTTCACTAATGATAGGAAATGCTTCACTAATGGCAGCAAACAGCCTGCTAATGAGCTGATTTATACTATTGAAAACGAGATTTCTTCAACAATAATTACTAATTAAAAAAAACAGTTATGACTACAAAAGATTTTATTCCCGAAAAAGACAGGGATTTTCTTCAGTGGGTTATAAACTTCCTGAAGCAGTTGAATGTAATGCTTAGCCGGCTCGGATTCCCCAGCAATGAATACCAGCTACTCTCCTCACAGCGTGACGATTTTTCCACGAAACTTACTATTGCCGAAGAACCTGCTACACGAACCAGGGTGGCGGTTAAAAACAAGACCGTCGCCCGGGATTTGCTTGAAAAGACGGTACGGCACGACATCAAGGAATTTCTGAACTACAATCGCGCCCTCACCGACGGTGACCGCGAGGCGCTCGGTCTGCCGGTTTACAAAACGGGGCGTACCCCGTCAAAAGTAGCCGGTGAACATCCCGACTATGACATTGACAGCAGCGAGATTCGCCAACTGACGATTCATTTCTTCGGGCATGGTAA
>JAISYY010000200.1 GCA_031269635.1 Tannerella sp.
TTTATCATGAAATATAGAAAGAAAATTATTTTTATGACAGGGATGCTATTTTGCCTCTGCTTGACGACATTTGCACAAAGCATCACCCTGAATTTGAACAACGTAACAGTGAGAAGCGCTTTCGATGCGTTAAAGAAAGAGTACAAATACCTGTTCGTTTACGGATCGAACGACGTGAATACACAGAAAATCATTTCCGTCAGCGCACAGGATCAACCACTGGATGCAGTACTTAAGCAAATCCTGAAAGGACAGGACGTGACGTACGAAGTCAATGAAAAGAACATCGTTATCCGCAAATCCGCGCCCGTCCGGACGCAGGCAGGCAGTCAGCAGGCCGGGAAACGCATTATCGGCATAGTCGTCGACGAAAACGGCGAGCCGGTCATCGGCGCCAATATCAAAGAAAAAGGCACGGCGACAAACGGAACTGTGACGGATGCAGACGGAAATTTCTCGCTGACGGTGGCGGAAAATTCCGTGCTGCAAGTCTCCTACATCGGATATGTCGCACAGGAAGTCAACGTGTTATCCGCAGGAAGTGGCGGAAAGCCGATTGTGATCAGGCTGTTAGAGGATGTGCAGGCGCTGGATGAAGTAGTGGTAACGGCGTTGGGAATGACGCGCGAGAAAAAATCCCTGGGATATGCCATTGGGGAAGTCAAGGGCGATGAAGTGGACAAGGCAAAGGAAACAAACCTTGTTAATGCTTTGGCCGGGAAAATACCGGGACTGGTGATTAGCCAGACTGCCGGAGGGCCTTCCGGGAGCACCCGTGTTTTAATACGCGGAAATACGGAGCTTACGGGAAACAATGAGCCGCTGTACGTTGTAGATGGTATTCCTCTTGACAATACGAATTTCGGTTCTGCCGACACCTATGGAGGATATGATTTGGGAGACGGCATTTCGAGCATCAATCCCGATGATATCGAAACTATTTCCATACTGAAAGGCCCTGCCGCCTCGGCGTTATACGGAAGCAGAGCCTCTCACGGCGTAGTGCTGATAACAACGAAAAAAGCAGGCGGAAGAAAAAAACTTGGAATTGAGCTTAATTCCACAACAACGTTTGAACATCAGTTAACCAAATATGATGTACAGTCAACTTACGGACAGGGAGGCGACGGTATTATCTCGGATTATAACGCCGTTTATTCCCCGACCAGTTCGTGGGGGCCTAAAATAGATGAAGGTTTGAATATTACTTATTTTGACGGGGTGAAACGTCCGTACAGATTTCTCGAAGATAATATTAACGGGTTTTTCCGGACAGGTCTTACGACAACCAATACCATTGTGTTAAATTCCGTTCAGGACAATACGGGGGTGCGGCTCTCTTATACCAATCTGATGAACAAGGATATTGTGCCCAACACCGGGTTGAACAGGAACAGCGTCAACCTGCGTGCAAACAGCAAATTCGCAAAGAAACTGGATGTTGATATAAAGATGAATTACGTCCGCGAAGAGGTTAAAAACCGTCCGGCGCTATCCGGAAGCGGGTATAATGTAGGGAAAAACCTGATGACATTAGCGACTACTTTTGATCAGGCATGGCTGAAGGAGCATTATATCAATGAAAAGGGAGAATATTATGACTGGAACAATTATGACGTTTACAACCTGAATCCCTATTGGGTGATACATGCCATGGAAAATACATCTTTCAAGGACAGATTTTCGGGTTCGGGAGTTTTGAGTTATAAATTCAATGACAAGTTTAACGTGCGGGTTACCGGCGGAGGAGAAATCAATATCTTTGAATTTCAAAATTATATCCCCTATTCGACGCCCGGTCAAGTAACCGGATATTTACAAAGGAGTTCTTTCAATAACTACACGTATAATGCCGAACTGTTATTCAGCTACAAGGATAAAATAGGTCTTTTGGATATTGGGGCGAATGTCGGAGGCAATGTGTTTTTTGTAAATAACCATACCAATAAGGTTACCGCAAGAGACATGGATTTACGGGAAGAGGTCACATTGCAGAGTTTCCGGACAAAGGAAATCAGCGAAAATGCCCGCCGTAAACAGATTAATTCCGCCTTCGGAATGGTCAATCTGGGATTTAAGGACTATTTGTTTTTAGACTTTACCGTAAGATGCGACAAATCATCCACATTGCCTTCCAACAGCAATACATACGTGTATCCGTCCATATCCGGTTCGTTCCTGTTTTCCGAAGTATTGAAAATTTCGAAGAACATACTGTCGTATGGCAAACTGAGGGCTTCCTTCGCACAGGTTGGCAGCGATACGAATCCTTTCCAGTTGGGTATGAATTATTATGCTCCGGACAAACCGTATCTGACATATCCTTATACGACGGTTGATAACAGACTTTATGATACCGACGACCGCGCAAGGGTTCCGAATAAAAACCTCAAACCGACCCGTACTAATTCGGCTGAATTTGGGGTGGATCTGAAATTCCTGAACAACCGCCTGGGCGTTGATATAACGTATTACAAGCAAAACAGTAAAGACCAGATTCTGTATCTGCCCATTGCCAATTCGAGTTCTTTCAATGAAAAACTGGTTAATGCCGGAAATATTGAGAACAAAGGGCTTGAAGTGGCGTTAAACACAACTCCGGTTGAAACTAAAGATCTTTCATGGAGGCTCAATTTCAATTTTGCTCATAACAAAAACAAGGTAATCGCATTAACCGAGGATTTGAACCGTTTTACCCTTGCAAAGGCAGAATACTTGAATGTGACAATTGACGCCGTTGCCGGTGAAAACTACGGTTCCATCATGTCGCCCAATGCATTTGACAGGAATGAAAACGGAGATATCATCGTGGATGCAAGCGGATTGCCCAGGGTTTCATCGAATACGGAATATAAGGTCATAGGAAATGCGATGTGGGACTGGACAGGCGGTATCTCATCTTCCCTGAAGTACAAAAACATCTCCCTGTCGGCAATTTTCGACATAAAAATCGGAGCCGATTTATATTCCCAAACCGCCCGTTCACTTTATGCTACCGGAAAATCCAAAGCTACGCTTGAAGGACGTGATGCATGGTATATATCGGAAGAAAAAAGGTTTGAAGCCGGTGTTTTGGAAACCGCCTGGACACCTACCGGCGGTTATCTCGTAAAAGGTGTGGTTGAAACCATAGACGGCAACGGAAACAAAACGTATACCCCGAACGAAAGATATGTAGATCCGCAGGATTATTGGAGCCATGTAACCAAATACGTGCCCGAATATTTTATTTCCGACAACAGCTATGTAAAAGTAAGGGAAATCACTTTATCGTACAAATTCCCCAACAAATGGATTGGGAAGTATGCCGAAGACGTATTTGTCTCATTCGTTTCCCGGAATCCGTTTATTATTTTTAAGAACATAGACAGTATAGACCCGGATTCAAACTACAACAACAGTTCGGGAATGGGACTTGAATACGGTTCTTTGCCATCGAGAAGAAGTTTTGGAATAAACATCAATTTAAAATTTTAAGAATATGAAAATTTCGAAGAAAATATTATTGACGGGTTTTGCGGTTTTATGCCTGTATTCATGTCATGATTTTGATGAATTAAATCAGGATCCGACCAAAGTAACCGTAGTTAATCCCAATACCCAGTTGACTTACGTAGAACTCTCTCAATGGGGTGACGTAAATGGCTGCTATACGTACTTCGCATACGTATCGAGCTTTGTCCAGCAATTGCAGGGGGAATGGAACGCTACGCAATATGGCGGGCTTTACCGGAAAGCAAACAATATCACAAAATTAATATGGGACCGTACTTATTGCTATTCCATCAAAAATCTGATCGACATACTCGACAAGACAGACGGGAATAATCCCCAGGATGCCAATATCCGGTCTATCACTCGTATACTTAAGGTGTACAATTTCATGATATTGACGGATTTGTATGGCGACATTCCCTATTTTGAAGGAGGTAAAGGTTATTCCGAAGATATTTCCACTCCTGCTTACGATCGTCAGGAACTGATTTATAAGGATTTTCTCAAGGAACTGAGGGAAGCCGAAGCAAACCTGAACGGGGAAGGCGGATTAATTACCGGCGATATTATATTCAACGGCGATATAAACCTGTGGAAGAAATTTGCCAATTCGCTGCGTTTGCGTACAGCCATGCGCATGGTTTATGCCGACCCCGCCACGGCAAAAAGTGAAGTCGCCGATATACTTGCACGCGAGTCGGGATTATTGGAAAGTTCGACGGATGCCGTTATTATATATCTTGATATAAATACATGGGAGGGCGCTGATTTCAGGAGAAATGCCCTGGCGCAGTCGTGGAGGTCGCGGGAAACTTATCCCAACCAGTTCATTTGCTCTGTCTTCTGGAATCATCTGAAAGACTCGAACGATCCGCGTTTATTCAGATTAGCCCGTTGCTATGAAGATACTCCGGGAGCAGCCAATGATCCTTTTTCACGGATAGATCTCACGGAAGAAATCATGGAATTAAAGGGATGGAGTTATTATCAGCCGGTAGATCCCGGTTATTTCTGGTATAATAAATGGCCGAGCGGTTACACAAGTATTAAGGCTAATAACAGGTGGCAGGATAAAGGTTGTCGTCCCCAGGTGAGTAACGCCTTTCTTAAAGGAAGTTCGCCGGGAGTGCTTATGACCTGTGCCGAAGTGCAGTTTTTGCTGGCTGAAGCCAAAACTGTCTGGGATGATATCAACACGCTGTCGGCAGAACAGCATTATACAAACGGCGTCAATGCGGCAATGACTTTCCTGTCAAAATACGGAATCAGTATTCCTGCCGCGGAAACACAGGAATATCTTTCCGCTAATCCTTTCCCGGCAGAGAAAGAGGACAGGGTAAAAGCCATCAACGAACAATTATGGATACTGCATCTCAACAATCCGCCGGAAGCTTATGCCAACTGGCGCCGTTCGGGCTATCCGGTATTGAAACCGGCCGGCGAATACGGCGCAATAACGATTCAATCGAATACCATACCGAGGCGGCTGTGCTATCCCGATGAAGAATCATTGTATAATGCCATCTCTCAACGTGTCGCACTGGATGCGATGGGAGGCGAAGACAACTGGAACGCCAAAGTGTGGTGGGACAGCAAATAAGAAATAATTCAAAAATAAAAACCAATGAAAAAAATATTTATTTATACAGCAATCTTAATCGCCGGATTAACCGGATTTTCATCCTGCGGTAGCGATATTGAACTTCCTGTGTTGACGGAAGACGACTATCCGCGTATTTTAGGACAGTGGCCTCAGAGAAACGGCGATATACTGGGCGAGTTTGGCGGTCTGGTCGGTGTGGAAATCACCGTCTCGGC
>JAISYY010000239.1 GCA_031269635.1 Tannerella sp.
CCAGTAGAACAGACTGCGCCTGTCCATGCTGCCGACTTTCCGGATCTGCACCTCTATGTTCGCCTTTGTACCGTCCGGCAGTTCGGAGCGTATGTCCAGGATGCTGGCTTTGTCGCCGATAACCTCGGCGGAAAATGTTTTATTCCCGACTATCTCTACCGACATGATCCCGTCCCGCCCCGTTCGCTGCAATACAGCATTCAGGAACGCAAGGAGCTGTTCCTCATCTCCCTTCTCGCCCATGTATTTCATGAACAGGTAGTCATTGAGCGGATTTAATCTTGGCTCTTCCATTTGAAATCTATTTTTTTATGACGGCAAATATAACGATTTTTTTCTTGAAATCAAAAAAATAATGCTGTCTCGATGAGCCGGCCGGGAGCCAGCGGCATCAGCGCGTTGAGGAAAATGAGGAGCAGATGCGAATGTTCGCCGAATATCCGCTTAAAGACAAGGTCGTTTTTTGGATCAAGATAGCGTACCATGTTTCATTTGATTTTATGTTGGACATGCGGCAAAGATAGAGAATATTGTTTGAATATTCAACGGCACGGCGAATTAAAAGTTCCGTCATCGGCAGTTCTTGCCGACGCAATAAAAAAGAAGATATTGACAACTGTTTATCAGCCTGTTTGACGTAATATGATCTTTTTATCTGCCAATAATGTGTAGAATTTAGTTTTTTTCGTACTTTTGCACCTCCATACAGGAAAAAGTATGTTTACATTGAATAATTAATAAATATCGTATGAATTACGCTTTAATAACAGGAGGCTCCCGCGGTATAGGCCGTGCAGTATGTATAGAATTGGCAGCCAAAGGGTATCCGGTAATTATCAATTACGCTTCGAACGAAGCGGCTGCGTTGGAGACAAAACGGATGATAGAAGAAAATGGAGGCGTGGCCGAAACGCTTCCGTTCGATGTGTCCGACGGCGAAGCGGTAGACAGGGCGCTTGAAGAATGGGCGGACAGGCATCCCGAAGATTATATCGGCGTACTGGTTAACAATGCAGGTATTCGCCGGGATGCCATGATGATTTTCATGCAGGATTCGCAGTGGAGCGATGTTCTTGATATTTCATTGAACGGATTTTTTTATGTTACCCGTCGCGTTCTTAAAACGATGTTGATGAAACGCAACGGGCGTATTATTAATATGGTATCGCTTTCCGGCCTGAAAGGACTGCCGGGACAGACGAACTATTCGGCCGCCAAAGCTGCGGTCATAGGCGCCACAAAAGCCCTTGCCCAGGAAGTGGCGCCGCGGAAAGTCACGGTCAACGCCGTCGCTCCCGGATTCATCTCGACCGATATGACAAAAGACCTCGACGAGGAGGCGCTGAAGAAAACAATCCCTGCCGGACGCTTCGGAAAACCCGAAGAAGTGGCCGCTTTAGTGAGCTTTCTCGCATCGGACGGGGCGGCTTACATCACGGGAGAAGTTATTTCAATCAACGGAGGACTTTATTCATGAAGGGTAAGACCATGGCGGGCAGACGAGTTGTAATAACCGGTATCGGAATCTATTCCTGTCTTGGGAAAAACCTCGACGAGGTCGCCCGGTCTTTGTATCACGGCAGGTCGGGCATCGGCATTGACCCTGCGCGTACGGCCTACGGTTATCGTTCCCCCTTGACGGGGATGGTTGAGCCGCCGGACTTGAAGGGGCTGATCGACCGGCGGCTGCGTCAGTCCCTGCCCGAAGAAGGCGAATTTGCCTTTATGGCGACGCGCGAAGCGATGCTGACGGCAGGAATCGACGAAGCGTTCCGGCTGGAGAATGAAATCGGCGTTATCTACGGGAACGACACATCGACGCAGGCCGTGATCGAAGCGCACGAAATCATGCGCGAAAAAAGAGATTCGATGCTGATCGGTTCGGGCGGCGCGTTCAGGTCGATGACTTCCACCGTATCCATGAACCTTTCCACGATATTCAAACTGCGGGGAATAAACCTGTCGGTTGCCGCCGCCTGTGCGAGCGGGTCTCATGCCGTAGGACTGGGATATACCTTCGTCCGTACGGGGATGCAGGACAGGGTGGTATGCGGCGGCGCGCAGGAAGTAAACCGCTATTCCATGGCAGGTTTTGACGGACTGGGCGCGTTTTCGATGCGGATTGACGAACCGGCGAAAGCGTCGCGCCCTTTCGATGCAAACCGCGACGGACTTGTGTCCGGCGGCGGTGCGGCAAGCCTGATTCTTGAAGACGAGGAACTGGCGCGGAAACGTGGCGCCACGATATACGGCGAAATTGTGGGATACGGTTTTTCTTCCAACGGCGGACAGATTTCCCGGGCAGATGAACACGCCTCGGCCGTCTCTATGGAACGCGCCCTGACGGATGCGGGAGTGAGCGCACAGGAGGTGAATTACATCAATGCCCATGCGACATCGACGCCGCAGGGCGACCGTTGCGAAGCCTTGGCGATTGACAAACTGTTCGCCACTTCGGGAACTCCCGTCAGCTCCACAAAATCAATGACGGGGCACGAGTGCTGGATGGCCGGCGCAAGCGAAATCGTTTATTCGCTGCTTATGATGAAACACGATTTTATTGCACCGAACCTGAATCTCGAAACGCCGGACGAGGCCGCGAAAAATCTGAATATAATCACAAAAACGAAGGAGCAGCGAATTGACTTGTTCCTCTCCAACTCCTTCGGTTTCGGAGGAACAAACAGTACGATAATCGTTAAAAAGCATAGTGAATCAAGTAAAAATAGATAATATATGGAAAGGAAAGAGATAGAATCGAGAGTAAACACGTTTCTGGTTGAGGAAATGGAAATCGAGGCCGGCGCTATCCGCGATGAGGCAAGGCTAAAAGAGGATGTTGGTCTCGACAGCCTTGATTTCGTGGATATCGTTGTCATTGTGGAGAAAACATTCGGTTTCAAAATTAAACCCGAAGATATGTCGAATGTCCTGACGGTGAAGGCCTTCTACGATTATATAGAAGCCAGGATAAAAGCATGACGGGGTGAGTAAACGAACGGGAAACAAACAGGAAACAATTCGTATGGCAGGAAAAAAAAGGGAATGGACAGGTGTCACGGGAGGCAGTACTTTCGGACAAAAAGCCGTGAAGCGACTTTTTTCTATCGTAAACGTCCGTATCGGGTATTTCCTGCTGGTTTTTATCGTCCCGTTCTATATGCTTTTCGCCCGTAAAGGCTATCTTTCAATCTATCGTTATTTCCACAGGCGACACGGGTATCCGGCGGTGAAATCATTCTTCAAAACATATCAGAACCATTTTATGTTCGGCCAGATGATTCTCGACCGCTTTGCCGTTTACGCCGGGCAGCGGAACTTCAAAATAGATAATCCCGATAACGACCTGTTTCTCCGTATGGTTTACGCCGGGCACGGTTGCATTATAACGACCTCGCATGTCGGAAATCCCGAATTGTGCGGCTATCTGCTCAGCCAGAATACAAAGCGCATAAACAGCCTGATCTTCGGAGGTGAGGCGGAGGAAGTACAGAAAAACCGCCTGGCGATGCTGGGCGATAATAACGTGCGGGTCATTCCGGTATCGGACGACATGTCGCACATATTCATGGTTAACGAGGCGCTGACAAACGGCGAAATGATCAGTATGCCGTGCGACCGCTCTTTCGGAAGCAACAAAACCGTCGAATGTGACTTCCTGAACGGGAAGGCGGATTTCCCCATCGGCGCATTTGTGCTTGCCTTGCAGTTTAACGTGCCGGTAATATCCATGTTTGTCCTGAAGATAACGGCGTCGCTTTATCGCATTCACGTGATATCCGTTCCCGTTCCGGCGGAAGGCGACAAACGCCGGCAAATAAATGAGATGACCCGCTCTTTTGCGGGGATTTTGGAAGGGATTGTAAAAAAATATCCCGAACAGTGGTTTAACTATTATAATTTTTGGAAAAATGAAAATGTTTCCTGTTCTTGAGAAAAAATACACGAAGGATCAGAAGAGAGTACTTGAGGCACAGCGGCAAGCACACGAGATCGCGTTCGCTCCGGTAACGTTCCAGGTTTCGCGCCTGATGGTGAAATTCGGGATATTCCGCTTGCTGTCCGATTTCAAAGACGGATTGACGGTCGACGAGGTCGCGGAGAAAACCGGACTGTCGCATTATGCCGTGCAGGTGTTGCTGGAATCGTCGCTTACGGCAGGCACGGTGTTGTATGACGGCGAACGTTTCGTCATCTCAAAAACCGGGTGGTTCCTGCTGAGCGACCCGCTGGCTTCGATTAATATGCGCTTTAATCACGATGTGAACTATCTCGGCATGTACCACATGGAAGAAGCTTTGCTGAACGGCAAACCCGAAGGGCTGAATGTGTTCGGCCGGTGGAAAACGATCTACGAGGGACTGTCCGCCCTACCCGGCGACGCGAAGAAAAGCTGGTTCGATTTCGACCATTTTTATTCGGACAACTCGTTTGACGAGGCGCTGGAAATCGTCTTTTCGTATAACCCCTCCACGCTGCTTGATGTCGGCGGAAATACGGGACGCTGGGCATTGCGCTGCGTCGATTACAGCAAAGAGGTGAAGGTGACGATCATGGATTTGCCGCAACAGATAGAGATGATGAAAAAGAACATATCCGATAAGCCGGATGCAGACCGCATATCGGGACACGGGGTGAACCTGCTCGATAAAAACGTCCCTTTCCCGCGAGGCTTTGATGCAATATGGATGAGCCAGTTCCTCGACTGTTTCTCGGAAGAGGAGGTGACAAGCATCGTGGAGCGAACGGCTGCGTCGATGAGTGACGATTCCCGCCTTTTCATCATGGAGACGTTGTGGGACAGGCAGGCTAATGACGTAGCCGCTTATTGCCTGACGCAGATAAGCCTCTATTTCACCGTTATGGCCAACGGCAACAGCAAGATGTATCATTCGGAAGACATGATTCGCTGTGTGGAAGCCGGCGGACTGGTAATTGAAAAGATATACGACGGACTGAAAAGCGGACATTCCATTTTGGTCTGTAAGAAAAGATAACCGTATGCTTATGGCGCCAAAAGATTTCGATATATTGGATTTATTGCCGCAGCGACCTCCGTTCATCATGGTGGACAAATTGACTTATTATGACGCGGTTGTCACAAAGACGGTGTTCAGGGTGAGCGAAGATAATTTGTTTTGTCATGACGGCATTATGGAAGAATCGGGCTTGATTGAGAATATCGCCCAGACATGCGCCGCGAGGATGGGGTATAAGGAGAAAACGGAACCGCACCGCGACGGGGTGATAAAAATCGGATTTATCGGAATGATAAAGTCGATGCATATTTTCCGCAATCCGCAGGTCGGCGAGCGGCTCGAAACTACGATTGAAATCAAGGAAGACGTGTTTAACGCAACGCTCGTCGAAACGAAAGTAGAATGTGGCGACGAAACGCTGGCTACGTGCGAAATGAAAATATATCTTACGGACAAAGCGCCGGGGTTATTAGTGGAGAGTTGAGAGTGACAGCGCCCTCCCGGTTCTAATTCTTAATTCTTAATTTAAAAGAGATTATGGACGAAGTGATATTGAAAGCATCTAAAGAAATTAAAGTCAGGTTCAGTGAAGTTGACTCGATGAACATCGTGTGGCATGGTTCCTATGCGCTTTATTTTGAAGATGCGCGTGAGGAGTTCGGCCGCGTATACGGGCTTAGCTATCAGTTGTATTTGGAAAACGAATGTCCCGCTCCGCTGGTCGATTTAAATTTCAGATATTTAAAGCCGTTGCTGTACGGACAGCGCGCCCGTGTCGACATATCGTTCCGCAATACACGTGCGGCGAAAGTTGTTTTTGACTATGAGATACGCCTGGTGGAGGACGACAGCCTTGTTACGACAGGTTCTTCCATACAGGTGTTTGTCGACAAAGAGTATAATCTGTTGATTACGAATCCTCCGTTCTATGAGGAATGGAAGAAAAAATATAATTTGCTATGACGGTATTGCTTGGCGACAATATAATTTCGGCTCTGGGATTTACGGCGGAAGAAAATTACCGCAATGTAAAACAGGGTGTCTGCGGACTTACGTTTTTCGCAGACCGCTACGGTTTGCAGGAACCTTTCATGGCGTCTGAGATCGACGGCGACAGGCTGGACAGGGCTTTCGATGAAATATCGGCAGCCTTTTCCGGGAGGGCAGGGCTTGCGGCGAAGGCAGAGCTTTCTTCCGCGAAGGCTGGGCTTGCGGGGACACCGACGAGCGTTGTTCGGCGGCCGACTGCCGGGCCGAATTACTCGCGACTGGAAAAAGCGGCTATCGTTTCGGTCGCCGGAGCTTTGAAAGGTACGGGCATAGACCCTTCGGACGAGGATGTGCTTTTTGTCCTCTCGACGACGAAAGGGAACGTCTTCCTGCTGAATGAAAACGAACGGGAAGGCTATGAACCGGAGCAACTCTACCTGTGGCGTTCGGCGGAATTGATCGCCCGTTTTTTCGGAAATGCAAACCGGCCGATGGTCTTGTCGAACGCGTGCATATCGGGTGTTTCCGCCATGATTGCCGCTCAGCGGGAACTTCGTTCGGGGCGGTACGGCTATGCAGTTGTAACGGGCGTTGACACGCTTTCCGAATTTATCGTTACGGGATTCCAGTCGTTTAAAGCCCTGTCGCAGGAAGTGTGCAAGCCGTTCGACGCAAACCGTACCGGTTTGAATCTCGGCGAGGCCGCAGCGACCGTTATTATGACGGAACGGCCGGAAAACGAGCTGCAGGACGGCGATGTCGTCCTCACGGCCGGCGCCATGCGGAACGATGCGAATCATATCTCCGGCCCTTCGCGTACGGGCGAAGGTGCGTATCTTGCGTTGCGCAAGGTAATGGAGGGCGTTGACCCGGATGAGATTGCGTTTGTTTGTGCGCATGGAACGGCAACGCTATATAACGATGAAATGGAATCGGTCGCGTTGACACGCGCAGGATTGCAGCATGTACCCGTAAACAGCCTGAAAGGCTATTTCGGACATACGCTCGGCGCGGCGGGCATTATGGAAAGTATTATTTCCGTGCGCGCGTTGAAGGATAAAACGCTTCCCGGAACTTACGGATTTGAGATGCCCGGCGTTACGAATCCGCTTGATATTATCACGGAAAACAGATCGACGGACAGGCAGCACTGTATAAAAATGCTTTCGGGCTTCGGCGGATGTAATGCGGCGGCGCTGTTTACGGTATGGGGAATTAAAAATTAAGAATTGAATGAAGAATAGAAAAACGGAGATGTCACGCTCAACTTCTCAACTCTCAACTGTTATAGCGAGTTGCGGGATTGTTCCCGGATGCGTATGGCTGGATGGGGAAGTGTATTTCAAATCGGGAGGCGGGGCGGCTGCGTCGTCCCCGGCGGGCGGGGAACCGTTCGTGATGCATGATTTCTTTTCTGCCGTATATGAATGCCTGCATATCGAATACCGTAAGTTTTATAAAATGGACGCCCTGTCGAAACTTGGCTTTCTCGCTTCCGAACTTGTACTCGGCAGCATCGACAGGGAGTTGCTGAAAGAAGATACGGGTATTGCGCTCTTCAACCGCAGTGCGTCGCTCGAAACCGACCGGAGGTATCGGCAGACGATCTGCGATAAAAATAATTTTTTCCCTTCGCCGTCGGAATTTGTCTATACGCTGCCGAATATCGTGGCGGGAGAAATCTCCATACGGAATAAAATACACGGGGAAACGGCGTTTTATATCGCTCCCTGCTTCCGGGGCGACAGGTTGTGCGAAGCGATTGACGGTATGATTCGTTTCGCGGGGATGAAATACGTCTTGGCGGGATGGACGGAAGTCGATGCTTTTTCCGGCAAGTGCGGCTGCCTGACGGTTCTTTGTGAAGCGGGAAATGCGGACGGGTCGCTTCCGGACGCAGGCAAACTGCCGCTGACGGCCGGTAACCTGGAAGATTTATATGTCAAATATCAGAATTATTAATTTTTTAAATATAAAAACATGGATGAATTAATTTTAGAATTGAAAAAAGAAATTATTAAAGTGTTGAACCTGGAAGGTGTTACTCCGGAAGATATTTCCGACGACAACGAACTTTTCGGAGAAGGAGGGCTGGGACTGGATTCGATTGATGCGCTGGAGCTTATCGTACTGCTCGAAAAGACGTACGGCATCAAGCTGAAAGACCCGGCGCAGGGGAAAGAGATTTTCAAGTCCGTGCGCACAATGGCGGAATACGTACAGGCGAACAGGACGAAGTAGGAATTAAGAATTAAAAATTAAGAAGTAAGAATTGAGAGATGCGAAATAAGAGATGCGAAATAAATAATGTGTGACCGTTTTCCGGGTTGATTCAGGCTTTGCCTTCGCTGGTGACGCGGCACACGCCTTCGTCATTATGAACCCGCAGGGTGGAGCAATCCGGGAAACGGTTACGGTTTGTTTATCCCGCATCATTAAACAAGACATGTATGTTCTCCGGCGTCCCGGACGGGCCCGGGGTTTATCCTGTCTTCCGCCGGGCGTTACCCTGCGCTAATGATTTAAGGGCTTTGTCCTTTAAACCGGTACAAGCGTTACTAAGAAGTAAAAATAGCGAAATAATCGACTTTCGTTTACCGGAAACTGAAAATTCACTCTCAACTCATAAAGCCGTTATCGCGATGAACAAAGAAATCTATATCACCGGGGCAGGCGTTGTCTCTGCCATCGGAATGGGAAAAGCCGCTACGCTCGACGCACTGGTCAACCGGCGGACGGGAGTGGAGCCGATAAAACACCTCCGCACCTCACACGCGGGCCTACCCGCCGGCGAAGTGAAATACAGCAACGGCGAACTCCGTGAAATGCTGCACATCCCGCCGACGGAGGCGTTTATCCGTTCTTCGTTGCTGGCCATTCCTGCCGTAAAAGAGGCGCTGGAACAGGCGCGGCTCGATGGCCGTTCGCCGTTGCGCACGGCTTTCCTGTCGGGCATAACGGTTGGCGGCATGGATCAGGCCGAACAGATGTATTCCGATTTCCTGAACAATGATTCGCGAAACGATTATATCGAACTGAATGACTGCGGCGCATGTACGGAGCAGATCGCCGCCTACATCGGCGGCTTCCGTATGGTGTCGACGATCGTGACGGCCTGCTCCTCGTCGGCAAACACGATCATGCTGGGAGCCGACTTGATACGGACGGGACGCGCCGACATCGTCGTGGCAGGCGGGACGGAATGTCTCTCGCGCTATCACGTCAATGGCTTTAATACCTTGATGATTCTCGACCGCGAGCTATGCAAGCCTTTCGACCGCGACCGCGCCGGGATCAACCTTGGCGAAGGCGCCGGCTACCTCGTACTCGAAACCGCCGCATCGGCCGCACGGCGCGGGGTCGTCCCCATCGGGAAGATTGCCGGATACTGTAATGTCTGCGATGCGTATCACCCGACAGCCTCCTCTCCCGACGGATTAGGCCCATACCTCGCCATGAAAGGAGCTGTTGAAAATGCAGGACTGAAACCGGAAGATATAGATTACCTCAACGCGCACGGCACCGGTACGCCGAACAATGACCTCACCGAAGGCCTTGCAGCTATGAAACTTTTCGGCGACAACGTCCCCCCGCTTTCCTCCCTGAAAGCTTACACGGGACATACGACAAGCGCCGCCGGCAGCATCGAAGCCATCGTATCGCTCCTCGCCATCGAACACAACTTCCTGCCTGTGAACATGAATTTCAGGAATAAGATGGAAGAACACAACTTCACCCCCGTGACGAATCCCGTACCGGCACGTCCGGTAAAGTACGTATTGTCAAATTCGTTCGGTTTCGGGGGTAACGATTCCGCCATTGTTTTATCAAAAGTTTAATTCGCTATGCCAGTATACATACAGTCAGCAAATCAAATATCGGCGCAAAAGCCGCTGTCGGACGAATGGTTTGACAACCCCATTTACTATACGGAAAACCGCGTACCGACCATCGACCCTGATTTTTCAGGCCATTTCCCGCCGCTGGCCGCCCGGCGCATGTGCGTGCTCCTGAAACGCGCCGTCATGATGTCGCGCCTGACGCTCAGGGACGCTTCCGTTGAGATGCCCGATGCCATCATCAGCGGAACAGGCCTCGGATGCATCGAAAATACGGAAAAGTTCCTCCATTCGATCATGGAAAACGACGAGCAGTTCCTCCAGCCTACTTATTTCATGCAGTCCACGCACAACATCCTCAGCTCCTCGATAGCCATCGACCTGAAATGCCACGGATACAACAACACCTTCGTAAACCGCGGTACATCATTCGAAAACGCCCTCCTCGACGCCCTCATCCAGTTCGACCGGAAACGCATACAGACTGCCCTGACAGGCGGATACGACGAACTGACCGACGACTATTACCGGTTTTTCGACCGGATCGGCATCTGGAACTTTGCCGCCGGGACATCGCCGGGTAAAACCTGCTTTGCCGGCGAAGCCGCCGTCAGCATGCTCCTCAGCGCCGGTAAAAACGAACACACAATATGCGAAATAAACGACGTGGAACTGCTGTATCGCCCGGTGCACGAACAGTTAGGCCAAACGCTCGACGGGATGCTCACAAAAGCCGGATGCCGATTGTCCGATATTGACGCGGTTCTGACGGGACTGAATACGCATGAGGAAAACGACCGCGTTTACCGCGAAGTAACCGCCCGTTTTTTCGGCAACCGCCCCGTCCTGCACTACAAACACCTGTTTGGCGAATCCTTCATGTCTTCCGCCCTGGGCGTATATGTTGCGGCGACCTGCCTCCGCAAAGGCCGGATACCGCCGTTCCTGCTTGCCACCGGCATTAACCGGGACGCCGCCGCCGCGAAATCCTCCGGCATAGATGGCGTTAAACGCATCCTCATATACAGTCATTACAGAAACAAGTCTCATTCCTTTATACTTTTATCATCATGCTCAAACTGATCTGTGCTTCCATCATTCAATGTACGTTTCTCGCGGCAGGACAGGTTTTCCTTAAAATCGGCCTCGAAAAATTTGAAAAATTCAGCTGGACATGGACGTTCGTCCGGGATTTCTTAACAAACTGGTGGATCCTGGCATCCGGCCTTTCGATGGTTGCCGCTTCGATTATATGGTTTTACATACTGAAGCATAACGACCTGTCGCTTGTCTATCCGCTAATAAGCATCAGTTACATCTTCGGAACGCTGGCCGCCGTCTTCATTTTCCACGAAACGGTCCCCCCCACCCGCTGGATAGGTGTCCTGCTCATTATGATAGGCGTCGCCTTCCTCACAAAATCGGCGTGAAGCGAAGGCGCCGCCGTGTCCTCCTTCACCGGCAGTCGACCGCTTCGCACCCCGGAATGTCGTCGTTTTTGCGGGTAATCCGAATGTAACGCTATTCACCGGTTACGCCGCGTGCATTTCAGATTGTCGCATCGTCTATCGGCAGTAACCTGAGTTCGGGATAAGCATTATTCTACAGACATTGAACATCAATTTTAGTACCCACACCTACATTTAGGGATAAAAAATAAATAACATATAGTAGTTTTCAAAAAAAGATATTATCTTTGTAGCGCAATATAAATTACTGGAAAGATGAAAAAAACAGATTTTGCATACGACATGGCCAAACATGAGAAGTTTTTCTACGAACAGTTATCGGAGTACCAAAAACGCATGTATGCGGCATTAAAGGCAATGGAAATTGGCTACTATGGAGTGCGGGCGGTGTCAAAACAGCTGGATATTCATATACATACCATAAGTCGGGGGAAAAAAGAACTGTTAATGCAGACAGGTCCCCCTGCCAAAAGGATTCGTCAGAAAGGTGGCGGTCGAAAAAAAAATGCTTCCAATAAGCAATTTACTTGAGGTTTTGCTGTTCGTATTACGTGAATATACAGCAGGTAATCCCTGTAAAGTCAATGTTTTATGGACAAATCCAACACTGGTTTAAATACGGGAAAAATTAAGATCCCATGCCATATCCGTCAGTTGTCCCGTGATAAGAAAATTGCTGAAAATGTGTCATTATGTAAAGTGCAAAATG
>JAISYY010000255.1 GCA_031269635.1 Tannerella sp.
AAATTGTCAGAACAATGAACACTCAAAAAATTGTTACTACTGTGGCGCAAAACAAAGTAGATGAAATTATTATTATCCGCCGTTGTATGACGCCACAAAATAACGCTAAAATAATTTATGATAAACTCGGATATAAAGTCGGCGTCATCGCCGCTACCCATTTTAATATCGGAGGGAATCACGTCACTTTTATATTTTCCACCCAAGCCGTACCCCAGATATGGTCCTGCCTGAAGCAACAATTTCGCCCCACCCAAATCCAGTTTGTACTGGACATTGACGGGTAACTGAAGATAATAGAGGTTTTCCGTTACTTTTCCCGGTCAAAGCAGATTACCTCGGCGTTCCCGTCTCCTGCGCCCGCAGGCCGAAGCCCTGCACCGAAAACAATCCTTCCACCTGCAAGCCAAAACGGTTGGTGAAGCTGTAATTATCGAACAGCCCTATGTGGAAAGCCTGCCTGCCCCTGCCCACAAGGCTTTTCGTGTTCCACCGTCTTTCTTATCCGGATATCCCTCTTTAACGGTACACAGTTTACCGTAGGTAGCCCGTCATCTGTTTATTTCGCATCACTTAACAAAAACAGACCTTGCATACGTGTTTTGTTCGCCGGAAAGGGTTTGACGTTCGCCGTTTTTCCACAGCACTCCCCTTGATGTTCCATCCTTTGATATATCTCCCGATACATAAACATCGTCTCCTGAAACAAAGACAGAAGATGCCACTGCATCATCTTCAGCGCCGGTAAGGTATTGCGGAATGCCGTTTTTCCATAAAACGGCATAATCGCCATCCCATCCTGCAACATACACATCATTTCCCGATACGTAGACGGAATAGACTTCGGCATCTTCTTTTCCGTCGGTCAGGTATTGGGCGACGCCGTTTTTCCATAAAACGGCATAATCGCCATCCCATCCTGCAACATACACATCATTTCCCGATACAAAAACGGAGTATCCTCCCGCGTAACCACTTCTATCCGTAAGGCGCTGTTCCTGGCCGTTTTTCCATAAAACGGCATAATTGTCATCACATCCTGCAACATACACATCATTTCCCGATACGTAGACGGAGTATGCAAAAGATTCTTCACCGCTTTTGGCAAGAGGCTGCGCTACGCCGTTCTTCCACAAAACAGCGCCATCATTGCTCTCCTCGCTATACTCGGATCCCGCAACATATATATCACCGCTTCCGGACAGAAAAACGGAAGTAGCTATTGAACTTGTTTTCCCTGCGGAGGGCTGAAGAATCTGTTTTTCGCCGTTTTTCCACAGCACGGCTTTTTCTTCCTCCCAAGAATCTTCAGAATAATTATATTCAGTACCTGTTTCAACGCCGCAGACATACACCGAAACATCCTCTTTCCTGCCATCTTTGTCATCGCATGAAGTCATCATTACAAGGCAGCAAACCATTACCGGAAGCGCCTGTTTCACATAATTTAAAATTTTCTTTTTCATATCTTTTTTGTTTTTACGCCCCCTTACGGGGGGTCGGTTTGTAATTTGTTTTCTTTTTCCCTGTTCTGCCAGGCTTTCTGGTCAGAACTCCATCCTGCATGACAGGCCATAATATAGTTCTTTGCGTAACTGTAGCCCTTTCACCGGATTCTCATACGAAATGTCCGGACGCAGTTTTAGTTGTGCGCCGTCGCCGACATTCCATGTCAATGCAGCATTCCTGCGGTTGATTTTTCCGGCCGAAACGGGAGCGTCTATTATCGACCAGATAAGAATGCCGCTATAAACAAGCAATCCCATGGCGAGTTTTGCACCACCTTCATCGTAATCGTAATCGTAATCGTACGAATTTTGGGACAGTTGCATTTCGGCGAGTCCTATTCCCATCACTACAGAGCCTGCCGTAGCCAGGGAAGTCATTATTATACCCTTAGCAACCTGCCCGTTGTAAAATTGCCCTATGCCGGGGTAAACGCACGACAGGAGGAGTGAGAGATAAGGCTCTTTTCTTTTATAGCCTGTACCGGAAACGCCGGTATAAACCTCTGCATTTTGCACTCCGAAAACAGTCGTTTCCCCGTTTTCGTAATCCGACACAGAACCGTCCGTTGCTTCCTTTGTTTCCGGCGTTTCCGCCACATCATGCCCATACGCATATAGCGCCGGCATTGCACACATCATTGACACGAATGTCAAACATAAAACTAGTTTTTTCATATTCCTTTTTTATTTAAAAAATTCTTTCCCTACTCTATTTATCCGGTTTTTCGGGTTCCGCCGTTTATCTTTCCACTGTAAAAAAACTTTTTTCATTTGCACGCGCTTGGAATACTGAAGTTTTTCATGTAATTTCACGGAAATTCCCTGCCTTATCATAGATACACGGAAATACCTCCTGCCCCCACCGGGGCAATCCAGTCCCATTTGCCATTCAATTGGACACAAGCAAACTCTTCGGAAAAATCATCAACATAATCGTATTTGTGTTGTAATAAGATGCTGTGCGTTCTACGTTTCCTATAATGTATCCATACCCAAAGTCTCCGATATCCAACGCAAAAGTACAAAGCCTTCGGATGCGTGTCAATCACCCAAAAGGGTGAGTTTTGAAAATTTACCCCTTGGGGTGATATGAAATGTTTGCAAATTGTTATATCTCTGTAAAAAACTTTTTTTCATTTACATATGCTTGGCAATCGCAAGATTTTCATGTAATTTTGTCAGCAAAATAGTATAATATTGTGCGCATTTCAATTCAATTATGGTATATGCTGTTGCTAACTTTCATTTTTGTCAACAGCCACCGGGTATTTGCCGGACAGGAATCGAACACCATTGACCGTTTGTATATCGATTCGTTAAAGAATATCCTGAATACGGAAAGCAGGACGACCGCTGAAAGAACCGAGATCCTTTTACACAAAGGCATCAGGTACATTAAAATCGGCAAGTACGATTCGGCGCAAACGGTATTGCGACAGGCATTGCAAATGAAGGGTGGACAACAGCATCAGGGCGGGCGCGTATTGGTCAATCTCGCCA
>JAISYY010000038.1 GCA_031269635.1 Tannerella sp.
AAAAACAGTCAATAAACGACATCCTCGACGCGCTGGCGTCAACAGGCAAACTGAAATACAAAATACAAGACAAAGAAATTATAATGAGCCCACAGATAAAACAGTATTAACAATTAAAATTTACTAATCATGAACAGCAGTTAAACATCCCCTCCGACAATCCGATCGAAATAAAAAAAAACCGGGAGACTAAAGCAAGACATCCCCCGATTTAAAATTTCGGTTATTTATTTTGAGAAACCCCGAAAGTGGGCGCAAATATATGAAAAACCTGCTTTCGCAGCAATTTTTTTACCAATAAATTTATATCTAATTATTTACTAATAATTTATACTTATCTATGAAAAATAAAAATAAAAAGAAGGTTATTTGGATAACCGTGTTCTCGTTATGCTTTCAATTGACGTTACTATCTCAAAACATAAGCCTCAATCTAAGCAATACGACAGTGAAGAACGCCATAGAAACAATGAGAAAAGATTACGGTTATTTTTTCGTGTTTGAATCCGGCGATGTGGATACGCAGAAAGCAATTTCTGTAAAATTAAAAAAGCAGTCCGTCTCCGAAGCAGTCAGTCAAATACTTGCGGGGCAGAATGTGACTTTTGAAATAAAAGACAATAACATTATCGTACACAGGAAAGCGGCAGTAACAAGCGTCAGCCCAGCCCAAAAAAAGGTAATAACCGGCACTGTGACGGACGCCGGCGGCGAACCGATTACCGGCGCAAATGTGATAGAGAAAGGCGCGTCGACGAATGGAACCGTGACCAATGCGGAAGGGAACTTCTCGCTGGATGTGGCGGATAATGCCGTGCTACAAGTCTCCTATATCGGGTATATCACGCAGGAAATCAGTGTGCTATCTGCAAATAGGGGGGGGGGTAAATACCTGATAATCACCATGTTAGAAGACACGCAAATGCTTGAAGAGGTAGTCGTAATCGGCTACGGTACACAAAGAAAAGGGAATGTAGCAACATCCATCACTACGTTGAAACCGGATGTGCTGGAGAACAGGGCGGTACAAACGATCGGCGAAGCGATTCAGGGGCAGGTACCCGGATTAAGCGTCGTATCCTCCCCCAGGCCGGGAACCATGCCAAGCATAAACCTGCGAGGCGCCACCTCGTTGAATGGAGTAGGGTCTCCACTGATACTGGTAGACGGCATACCAAGCGATTTCAATTTCCTGAATACGGATGATATTGAGTCTATCAATGTGCTGAAAGACGCCGCATCTTCTGCCATTTACGGTTCGCGGGCAGCCAACGGCGTGATTCTGGTAACGACTAAAAGAGGAAAAACCGGCAAGCCTGTTTTCCGTTACAATGGCTATATCGGACTTCATACGCCTACGGATATGCCCGAATCCATGAATTCAGCTACATACGCAAGAGCATATAATGAAGCCGAACAAAATATGGGCAGGACGCCGGTATATTCGGCCGCAGACATAGCCAAATATGAAGACGGATCCGATCCCGACCACTATCCGAATACCGACTGGTTTAAATACGGTATCCAGAACAGTACGACGACGCGCCATTCCATTGCCGCTTACGGCGGTACGGAGAGCGTGAAATACCTGGTCAGCGCCGGTTTTGACAACCAGACCGGCGTTTTTCCGGAAACATTACATAATGTGTTCAATGTGCGGTCGAATACGGATATTGCCGTTTCCAAACGGTTTAACCTGTCTTTTGACTTGCGGTATCAGTTGAGAAAGCAGGATGATCTGCGCGAAATGGAAGACGCTTACAATCGCATTCAGCACGGAAGGCCGGTTATGGTTGCCTATTACACGGACGGCAGTTACGGATACAATGCAGGCTTCTATGTCAATCCGTTAGTAGATATCTTTGAATCCGGAAACACCGCTACGGACAATTATGACGCGCTGGGTATTTTTAAATTCGACTACGAGATTATGGATGGGTTGAAATTTACCGGTATCGCCGGCACCAATTACGTACTTGCCAATACGTCCACACACGGGAAAAAAATAGTTTACAAAGATCCGTTCAGTAATCAGGAAACTGTACGCGAAGAAAATAAGGTAGACGAACGCAGAAATGACAGGGCTTACTACAACTTGCAGGCGTTACTGAATTACCGGAAAACGTTCGGTGCACATACGGTGGATGCGGTGGCCGGCTATCAGCAGGAAAACGAACGTAGCGGATGGATAACCGCTTCGCGAAGCGGTTATCCGACAGATGTGGTTTGGGTGTTGAACGCCGGGCCGAAAGACAACTGGGCAAACGACGGCAATGCGGAACACTGGGCGCTGGCTTCTTTTTTCGGACGTGTAAACTACGATTATGACAACAAATACATTCTTACGCCCAGTTTCCGTTTCGACGCTTCGTCGCGCTTCACAAAGGATAACCGCTGGGCTTTCTTCCCTTCGGTAGCGGCAGCCTGGCGCATCAGTTCGGAGCCGTTTATGGAAGGTGTCCGCAAGGCGATTGACGACTTGAAGATACGCGCATCCTGGGGAGAAACCGGCGCAGCCACCGGACTGGGGCTTTATCCGAGCTATTCGACCGTCGGTATGGGAGGCGTGGTGCTGAATGGTGTGTATAGACAAACAGCTCTGGTGGGCACCATCGGGAATCCGGAACTGAGCTGGGAACGTACCCGGGGACTTGACCTGGGCCTGGAACTTCAGACGTTCGGCAGCAGACTGGGTTTTAGCGGCACGTACTATATCAAAACCACCAAGGATATACTGATAGGTCTGCCGGTTCCCAGGGAATACGGATTCGGCAATCAAAGCACCAATATCGGCAAGGTGGAAAACCGCGGGTATGAACTGTCGCTGAGTTGGAACGATAAAATCAACGATTTCTCATACGGCGTCTCGGTCAATTTCTCCGACAACCGGAACAAAGTACTCGATCTGGCCGGTACCGGCCCGTGGATAAACGGCTATACCGATGAAGGGCTTCCTTTCAATTCGCTTTTCGGATACGAGTCCCTGGGACTGTTTCATTCGGACGAAGAAGTGCAGAATGCGCCTTTCCAGCACGCGCAGAACAAAGCCGGGGATGTGAAGTACAAAGATCAGAACGGCGATAACAAAGTGGATGCGGACGATCGCGTGGTGATAGGCGACCCCTATCCGCACTATCTGTTCGGGATCACACTGACAGCCGCATATAAAGGGTTTGACCTTCGGGTATTCCTGCAGGGAATCGGCAGGAAGGATGTGATTCGCAACGATAGAACGATACGGCCTCTCTACGATGGTCCGCTATACAAACATGTGATGGATTACTGGAGTCCTGACAATACGGATGCAAAATATCCAAGAATTTTAAATGGGGACGATGCCAGTCATAACTACCAGGTTTCCGATTTTTGGAAAGTTAACGCCGGATATATGCGGGCAAAGAACCTGCAGATAGGCTATTCGTTGCCGAAACAGTGGCTTAAGCCGTCGGGCTTTTCCAATGCCAGGGTCTATGTTTCCGCCGATAATCTGTTTACCATTTCAAATCATGTACCGGGATGGGACCCGGAAACCACTTCCCCCACGATCTATCCGTTTGCAAAAACCTATTCGCTGGGATTAAACGTTTCATTTTAAAACTTTAAAAACTACAATTATGTTACGAGATAAATTAATCAAATATTGTTCGGCAATCTGCGCCGTATTATTTTTATTTTCCGGCTGCGACGACTTGTTGACTACCCCTCCGCTCGACAAAATAGCAGACGATCTGTGGTGGGCGGACAAATCGCAGGTGGGAATGATGGTGGACAACTGTTATGCGCAACTATGGGGTGATTATGAAGTAGCCTACCACGACTGCATGACGGATAATGCCACACATCGAAGTGATGCTATCGTTCAGGTCGGGAACGGGACGTTTGACACCCAGAACGGATTTGTGAGCGATCAATGGCGATACAGCGCTATTGCACAGTTGAATTATGTCCTCGATGGCATTGAGAAAAGCAAAGAGAACCTTTCGGATAACGAATATCGCCAGTTTAAGGCGCAAGTCCGTTTTATCCGGGCATTCAATTACTACCACATGTTGTTCTATTTTGGCGATATTCCGTTAATCACCAAGACGCTGACGGTGGCCGAGTCAAGAGAAACTTCCCGCCAGCCCAGAGCAGAAGTACTCGCTTTCGTTTTAAAGGAACTGGAAGAATCGCTGGTCGATATTGAAACCGTTCCCGTAACGGAATCGGGGCGCGTCAACAGGGATGTGATCAACGCCTTTCTCTGCCGTGTGAACCTGTATGAAAAGAATTATGACAAAGCGCTGCAACATGCCGACGCGGTCATCAATACAGGCAAATACGAACTGTTTGACAGTTACGAAAACCTGTTCCGCCCCCAGACAGACGGCGCGACGAAAGAGGTCATTTTCGAGCGGCAGTATTCTTCGCCGCTGTATGTTCACGATCTGAACAGGAACCTGTCACCCTCATCGTCCGTTTATACGGGCTGGACGCGCGTGCTTCCCTTGCAGGACTTTGTGGATGAATATGAGTGTATCAACGGACATCCTTATCATGACTGCGAATCGCTGGGCTGCGAATATGTTCAGAAGCGAAAAGAGATAGAAACGGATACCCGGCGGGGAGAATATGAGTTTCGCGATCCCCGGTTGGTAGTTACCATTCAATATCCTTTCTGGGAATGGAAGGTGGACGGCGTTGTAAAGTCCGTTTATGGCGTGGATGACCCCGCAAGCAGGGACTATACACAATCGGCCACACACGCGACGGGCTATCTGCTGACTAAATGGGTAGACCTGCGGGGCGTGAATGCCGACCGGGACAGAGCCGAGAAGAATATGACCATCCTTCGCTACGGCGACATCCTGCTGATGAAAGCGGAAGCCTTGATAGAAACGAATCAGAATCCGGACGAAGCGGTCAGGCTGATAAACGAAATCCGGGAAAGGGCCGGTATGCTGCCCGTCAGTGCAGGCACGCAGGACGAGATACGCCGGGCCTTACGCCACGAGCGCCGGATAGAAACGGCCTTTGAAGGATTACGGTATTTCGACATTATCCGCTGGCGCATCGCCGGACAGGTGAAACCCGGCAAGGCCTACGGTGCACGGATGAAAGCCATCAGCGAAAATATGGACCACAAGTTTATGGAAGACCGCTTCTGGGACGACAAAATGTACCTGTTCCCCATCCCGCAAAGCGCCAGAGACGTCAATCCGAATCTGACGCAAAACCCGGGCTGGTAATGTTTTTATATTGTGTGCGGCATGGTTTTGTACGTGTGGTTTTCCCCGAGGCTTCGGGCTGCGTCATTGGCAGCAATCCGGACAGCCGGCAACAGGGATGAGCCGGAAAACGTCATCTCCTGTCCATGCCCAAAACCATGCTGTGCATAGTATAAATGGCAAAGATTTGTACGAACGTCCCGAAACCTCTGTACGACTGTACGGATCTTTCGTACGACCGTACGGCAAACCATAAGGACGGGCATCTCAAAAGGACCTGTTCCCGTTATTATAAACTGCGAAGGCGAAGCCCGAAGCAATCCGGAATTATTATACCAATCATCAAAAATTAAACGTAATGAAGAAGCTATTTATTATCATCACACTCTGCATGGCAATGATGCACCCGGCCGCGACACAGGAAAGCCGCAACCGCCGGGCGGACACGCCCCGGGAACACGCCATGAAGCGCCTCACCAACGGCAAACACGACGACATGGTGCTTTATTTCACCAGCAACAGCGTGCTGGCCGACGACAAACACATGATTTTCATCCGTACCGTGGACGACTGCAACAACATCTGGACACTGGACATGGAGACCGGTGAAGAAAGGCAAATCACCTTTTTCACCGAAACAAGTCCCCACGCCCTTCCCATCCACGAGTTTCGCCAGCACGACTATCCCGCCCTCAACGTGGCAAGCGTGGCGCTGCACGGCAAGACGGGGAAAGTTTATTTCGTAAAAGACCGGAAACTCTGGCGTTTCGACCTGAACGGAAACGGGCGTGTCCTGACGGCACTTCCCGACAAGGTGGACATGAGCAACTGTCAT
>JAISYY010000316.1 GCA_031269635.1 Tannerella sp.
AATTCAACGATGACGGGATAATTTGTGAGCGATAATGCTATTGACTTTGATTTCGTCTCCCTGACAGGTGAAATTCCCGCCGTTATGTCGTATATTTTTGCCGATTTATATTTTTCTCCCGTATGAACAACTATTTCGTCCGTCCCTCCGCTGCCGAATCTTTCGCCCCAGATTACCAGCATGAAATTGCCGTTACTTTTCTGCAATAACAAATCATGGACGGTAGCAGGCTGATCCGGAATGGCGTAGTCGAATCTTCCGGGTTCTTTCACCGGCTTGTCGTCTGCCAGTATGCCGGTAAGATTGTGGATATAACGGGCGGCCTGTTTCGGTTTGCCGTCAAGCGTATAAAGCGCAAATGATTCATGTTCGGGTTCATTCGAACGGCCTTTCAACAGATAGATGGCCGTATGCGACCATCCTCTTTTGAATTGCGAAAGATACAGGTTTACATATAAACGCGCCTGCATTTCCTCGTCCACGCCTTCCTGCGGCGAAACGGCATATCCTGTTTCGGTTGTCACTCTCGGCAAAGTCAGCAGTTCGTCATTCGCATAACCCTGGAATTTTTTATTCCACGTCAAACCGTAATTGCCGTACAGCCCATCAACGGGGCAGTCCGGTCCGGGATCGGCGCTACGCCATGTCTGATTATCGTGCAACCCCGGCCAGGCGGGATGAACAATATAATTGTGGCAGTTTGCATAATCGGCGTATTTTGTTCCGTCGGGCATCAGGGCGCCGGCGCCTTGCGGAATGGTTAGAAATTGCAGTCCGGCATTGTCCGTTTGCGCACCGTTTTCGCTTAATGACCAAACCGGATAATTCTTCAGTTCAGGGTCATTTTTTACGGCAGCATATAAATCTCTCTGAATCCCGGCTACGGGCAACCACGATTTATTTTGTTGTCCTCCTCCTTCTTCATCATTGTAAGTAATTCCCCAGTTATTAGGCTCATTAAGTCCTTCCAGGGCAAGCAGGGCGCCCGCGGCAGCCAGTTGTTTTGATTCTGCGATAAGTCTCCGGATATCGGAATGTCCGCTCAGCAATCCGTAACTGAAGCGGATGCCGGTCTGTTTGTGAACTTCTATAAAATCCCCGACGGGAGCATCGTCTTCGTATCCGACGCGCAACCAGCGCAATCCGGTGTATTTGATACATTCTATGGTTTCTTCCAGGCGCTCTCCCCTGCGCGATACCGATGATACTGCACCCATACTGTTCAGAAAATCAACGGCGCCGACACTTTTTACGCCTGTTTCCGGTTCCTTTCCGCAGGAAAACAGTGCAACCCACAGAAAACAGATACATATAACAGATTTCATTGCCGGATTATTTTTCATTTGACGTTTCAAAAACATATCCTCCCGAGTTGTTTGAAATTACGTTTCCGGTTGCGGGCCAGGCGATGTGCATGCCTGCGACGGGAATTTTGTGTTTCGATACATATTCAAGTATCTTTTTGCGTGATTTGACGGCCGTTGCGGGGTCTGCGTCATACGTAACCGCAACTTCCGGACAGGGCATCTGAATTTTCATGGCATGTGTCAGATCTCCCCAAATCAGCAGTTTCTTGTTTCCGTTGCTGAGCAGGAAGGCCGTATGACCGGGCGTATGTCCGTATGCGGCAATGCCTTTTATACCCGGAATGATGTCTTCGCCTGTTTCCTCAAATTCCTTGCCGTCAAACAGGATAAGATTTTCCTTATAGGCGTCCAGCACTTTCTTTTGCGATTCGTTTTTGTCGCTGTACCAGTAATCATACTCTTTTCTCGACAGGAGCAGGTCGGCATGGGGAAAAGATTTTTTGCCGTCGCGCAAAAGTCCGCCGATATGGTCGCCGTGCATGTGTGTCAAAAGGATGAAATTCACCTGTTCGGGCGTTACTTCCAGGGATTGCAGGTTGTCAAACAGTTTGCGCCCGAAACCGGCATCCACAAGTATGTTCTGTCCGTTTTTCCGGATCAGGAACGCATTTACCGCATTCGGGAATTTTCCGTCAGGCAGATGTTCGGATAGTTGTCCGGGCGTTGCGCCCACAAGGATTTTGGTATTACCTTCGCCCTGTGATTCCGAAAGCGTGCTTACGTTCATATTCCCGACTTCCAGCGTGAAGACATCTTTGCTTTGAGCCGTCATGGAAAAATTTGTAAAAACCGCACCTGAAAATATCAGGATTGCGAATCGTTTAATGCTGTTCATCGTTGTTGTTTTTTTAAATTTCAAGTACAGCAAAGGTAGATAAAATATCTGTCTTTAGCGTCTGCACGGCAAAATTAAATTAATTCCGTTATTCAAAAAATGGATACGGTATCCGTTTTCATTTTCTCCCCGGCAATTCTTCCCTCGTCGACCGCGTTGTTCCAGGATTGGAACAGTTTTTTACGGACTTCGTTTTTTTCGGGGATATAATCCACATACTTGTCTCTTTTCAGAAAAGAGGCCGGATTCGCAGTATTGTCGCCTATCCGGTATTCCAGGTATAAGAGATGGCATATCCTCACGCTTTTACTCCTGTCTGTTTCGTTTGCAGGAAGATAATTTAAGATAAGTTTCGGATTGTTACTCTCGTTTTTGTGATACCGGACATAATTGAAGTTATAAAAATGTGCAAGTTCCGCGTACAGATCGACAATCGCATCCAATTGTTCCGGGGAATGGATGAATGTGGAATCGGCCGGCCATACCGAAATATGCGTTTTCGCATAGCTGTCGGGCGTTTTTAAAAGAGGGGGTATTAACCGTATCCCGTGCTTATCGGCTATCCGCATAACATCATCGTGATAATAGCGCATCAGACCAAGCGAATAGTGATCCCATCTTTCTTTGTAGTATAAAAGGAGATGCCTGTCGGTTGTTATATACGAGCCGGCCTCAAATAAAAATCCGCGATTCTTATCCTTTAAAATATATTCATTGTATTTCCTCTTATCGAAAGTTTTAGTTTTTTTTATTTCTATGATTTCTATTTCAGCAGCATATTTTCTACTCAGATTCCCGGCTACATTCTTAGCCGAATACGGTTCGGAGTATTTCGTCGTACAATTAGTAAGCAACATAATTGTCAGGATATGTAAGACTATAATTTTCAATACTGCTCTCATGATTCGTTTTGCAATTACATGCAAATATACATAAAAAACTTTGATTTTACAAATACTGCAGATAATTTTCCGCAAAAAAATGTATTATAACGAATCCGGCCCATGATTAAAAAATATATCCCGCCTTTCCGGACGGGATATACCGTTAACAAACCAACGGAATTACTAATCTCCACACTTGCTGCCTTGTTAAAACACTGGTATTGAAATTCCCCCCCTGACTGAAAGCGATACGTTTCCATCCGTACCTTCCAAATATATATAGGATGTTTCTCCGAAGCGATAATTTAAACTGCGAACCTTTCCGTTTTCTTTGCTCATCATTTCCTGGTCTGCCTGATTTTTGTCTTTTTCAAAAGCGGCGAGAATTTCTTTTTTCAGTTCTTCGTTGTTTTTAAAGGAAACGTTGATCACAACCGTTTTTACCTTATTCTCCATGGTTTCCCTCTTTTCCGTTTCCCTCTTTTCTTTCGTTATTTTGCGTCTTATAACACTGACAGTCACATTATCCATACTCTCGCATTTCTGCACTACTGCCTTCAACGCTTCCTGCGCCGTCAGATTCACTAAAAAACCCCCTGAAATAATCAGGATTGCTGTAATAATTAAACGATTTGTTTTCATACTCTTTTATATTTAAAATTAGTTACTCTTCCTCCAACATTTTCCGGACTTCTTCCCGGATGTTTTCATCATGAAAATGTTCAAGCATAGCATCCTGGTACGCCTGAATATAATCTTC
This sequence comes from Tannerella sp., assembly GCA_031269635.1. Taxonomy (GTDB): domain Bacteria; phylum Bacteroidota; class Bacteroidia; order Bacteroidales; family Tannerellaceae; genus Tannerella. Next base: position 3,847 of record JAISYY010000316.1, read on the forward strand.
CATAGTGGGAAACCGGTTATCCGTTTCCATCATTTCCGCTACCAGGCGATCCGCCTCCTCCTGCTGCTGTAATACCCGCTGAACGGCTGCTTCCAGTTCCGGGCGGATGATTTCGGGATCCGTTATGCGTACGCCATTGCGCACGATATAGCTGCCTTCATACGGGTCAAACGGCCTGTCGCCGTAACCGAAGGGATTCAGCAAAACCAGCGCCAGTAAAGCGGCGGCTGCTACGCCCGTCCACAGCATCCGGTTCCTGTATCGCGTCTTACGGCCCGGGAGTTTCTTTTCGCAAAATTCATCCTCCATGCCGGCGTCAAAATATGCGAGAAGCGGCTTATATCGCGTCAAATGCTCCGGCACATCACTGCCTGCAAAAAAGTCGTAAAGCTGTTGTTCCTCCGCATTTGAAGTATATCCTTCGAAAAACCGTTCCAGTAATTCTTCAATATGTCTATATGTATCCGTCATAATTTCTGCATTTTAAAAAACTGTTCCTTCACTTTCTTCCTGGCACGCGACAAATTCATCCGTACCGCTTCGGGACTGCTTCCCGTCAGTTCCGCGATTTCTTCCACCTCAAGCCCTTCCAGATGCTTCATCCGGAGAACCGTCTGCTGCAATCCCGGAAGTCCGTCCATAATCCGCAGGACATGCTCCAGGTGATCTTTCTGCTCCAGCGCTATATCCGGTTCGGGTTCTTCGTTCAAAACAACCAGTCCGTCGAGACCTTCCTCTACCCGGTCGCGGCGCAGTTTAATCCGGTTAAGGCAAAGGTTTTTTGTGATATGTACCGACAAAGCCTTTATACTATTGTAAGACTGCAACTCACTGCGCATATACCACAGTTTCATGTACACTTCCTGAATAATATCTTCCGCTTCCGCCACATCGCCCAATAAACGCCGGGCATACGAAAGCAGCTGATTCCGTAAAGGCAAAACCTCCCTTTTAAACTGTTCCTGTACCATTCTATTTGAAAGACAATCGAAAGATAAAAACATAACATCAAAACGAAGATTTTTTTAATAAATTATGTTCAATACACAACATATTTTGCAACAAAACCGGTCTGTTTAAACGGATTTTTGCTTTAATTGAAAATATATAGCGTAAATTT
>JAISYY010000334.1 GCA_031269635.1 Tannerella sp.
CACAACGGCGTCTCGGGCTGCGACCTCTATCACATCGGCGACGCCGGCATCACCATTCAGGGAGGCGATCACTTGACGCTTGAGCCGGGAAATCACTTTGCCGTCAACAACCACATCTACCGTTACAGCCGCATCAACCGGACGTACCGTCCGGCTATCGCGCTGAACGGCGCCGGGAACCGCATGGCGCACAACCGCATCCACGACGCGCCTCACATGGCGGTGTCCTTCAGCGGAAACGACCACTGCCTGGAATATAACGAAGTATATGACATTGCGAAGGAAACCGGCGATGTCGGCGCGTTCTACATCGGCCGCGACTGGACGGAACGGGGCAACCTGATCCGCTATAACTATTTCCATGACATGAGCGGCCCCGGACTCCACGGCGTCAATGCCGTTTATCTGGACGACTTCGCGTCCGGATCCACCATTCACGGCAACGTTTTCTGCCGTGCCGGCAAAGCCGCCTTCGTCGGCGGAGGGCATGACAACATTGTAACAAACAATGTCTTCATCGACTGTAAAGCCTCCATTCATGTCGATGCGCGGGGCGTGAACTGGGCGAAATACTATATAAGGGAAGACGGTAACATGGAACTGTACCGGAAACTGGAAGCGGTCAACCCTGCGCAGCCGCCCTATAGCGAACGCTATCCGGCGCTGGCGCGTCTGCCGGGCCTTAATCCGGGTCAGCCGAAAGGCAACATCTTCCGCAACAATTTGAGTTACGGCGGGCAATGGCGGGACATTGAGCAGGATGTGGACGAAGTGACGATAGAGGACAACTATGTCCTGCGGGAAATCCCCTCCGGCATTGACGCAGCCGCCGGCAAACTGTATCCGGAGGATGAAAGCATACTGGAGCAGATTCACTTTCGGAAAATCCCGTTCGACCGTATCGGCCTCTACGACGACGAATACCGGAAGAAATAAGCCGTCGAACGCATCACGGAAATGGGAAGTTATAACGGCCCTTCTTCTTCGTACCCGTCCGCCTTAGCCCGCCACATCAATAGAAAGACAAAGACGCCCAGTACGGCCACGCCCGTCATTCCCGCGAAAACGTAATCCCAGCCATTGCCGGGACTTACTTCGTTCATCGTATCCACGAAATATCCGATACCGGCGCCCGAAACGATACCGCTTGCATACCCAAAAAGACCGGTCAGCCCGCTTGCCGTCGCTGCCGCGCGGTTTGTAGCCTGGCTTGCGGCGGCTATCCCGACAAGCGCCTGCGGGCCGTAGATGAAGAAACCCGCCATCGCCAGTACCGATATCATAATCCAGGGAGAGGCGGATGAGGGCAGGAACAGGAATACCGTCATGAAAACGACAACGCCCAACATGCAAAAAACACACATCCGGTGCGCCCGGCCCTTCAAATATCGGTCGGTAGCCCAGCCCGCGATGAGCATCCCGATAATGCCGAAGACCTCAAACACCGCGACCGTCCACCCCGCATGTGACAGTGTCATTCCACGCGCTTCCTTGAGGAACGTCGGCCCCCAGTCCAACACGGCAAACCGGACGATGTATACGAAAAAATTGGCAATTCCCAGTATCCATATCCATTTATTGTGAAACACATGCTTGCGCATGAACGCCTTGTATTCGGCCGACGAATCCTTTCCCCTCCTGTTGATTGCGTGCAGTTCCGGCAGTCCCACCGACGAAGGCGTGTCGCGCAGGACGACGAACAGTCCCAATGCACCGGCAAACGCCATGGAGGCCGGTATCCAGAAGCACCATTTCCATGCGCCCATGTGCGACGCCGATTCGATGACGCTTTTCATCTTCCCGGCATCCGCCGCATCAATATGAAGATTTGAAGCTACGAGCGATATCACTTCGGGATTACTGCTCATGTCCGTACCGAGCGTACCCATGATATATCCGCACAAAACGGCGACAATGCTTGCACCCACAGAGTGGGAAGTGTTCCATACGGACATTTTCGTGGCCAGTTCCTGCTGCGGAATCCAGTGAGTCAGCAAACGTGCGCACGGAGGAAAACCGCTTCCCTGAATAAGATTATTAAGTACAAGCACCGTTCCGAACACCAGCACCATCGTATTCGTAAATGCCGGGCCACCTGTTTCGCCGGTGACAAGCGAACTTATGTCCGTGCCGAAACCAAAAGCAAAGTTGGCAACGGCACACAGAAGCAAGCCCGTCGCCATGTGATAGCGGGCATTCACGCGGTCTGCAACAATGCCGTTCAGGAAACGCGAGACCCCGTAAACGATCGTCACCAGTGTCATTATAATACCGAAACTCGTTTTCGTAATGCCATACTCGGCGCTCAGGCCCGGTATTGCGAATGAAAAATTTTTGCGAACGAAATAGAACACGGCATAACCCGCCATCGTTGCCGCCAGTGTGCGCATTTGCCAGTATTTAAACGATTTGTTGTTCATTTGATTGATGTTTATATAGTATGTATGTTTTCCCGGTTACCGGTTTTCGGGGGCGAAAATAATCATTAATAATGTAATTCCAACAATTTTATGCAGAAAATTATATCCGGAACACAAGCGTGCCCGTGACAGCCATTTTAAAGCAGAATCAAAATTTTCTCCGTCACGTTTGGATATTTAAATAGAAAAGGCGTATATTTGCAAACTTGACTTGACAAAACATTAACAATATATATAAAAAATCACTATGGAAAAAAAGAGAGTTTATACATTTGGAAACGGAAAAGCCGAAGGTAAAGCGGACATGAAAAACCTGCTCGGCGGAAAAGGCGCAAACCTGGCCGAAATGAATCTTATCGGAGTGCCCGTACCTCCGGGTTTTACAATCACTACGGATGTGTGCAATGAATATTACGAAAAAGGAAAAGAAGCTGTAACCGACCTTTTGGAAAACGACGTGAAAAATGCGCTGTCGAACGTGGAGCAACTTATGAACTCCAAATTCGGCGACGTAAACAATCCCCTGCTTGTTTCCGTCCGTTCCGGCGCCCGCGCATCCATGCCGGGCATGATGGACACAATCCTGAACCTTGGCCTGAATGATAACGTCGTGGAAGGGCTTGTTAATAAAACGGGCAACCCCCGTTTCGTGTGGGATTCGTATCGCCGGTTTGTACAAATGTACGGCGATGTCGTACTTGGGATGAAACCGTTTGAAAAAAATGAAGAAGACCCGTTTGAAGTAATTATCGACAGCGTAAAGGAAAACAAAGGTGTCAAACTGGATACCGAACTTGATGTCGAAGACCTCAAAACGCTGGTAACGCGCTTTAAGGAAGCTGTGAAACTCCAGACCGGCAAGGATTTCCCGGAAGACGCTTACGAACAGTTGTGGGGCGCTATATACGCCGTGTTCGACAGTTGGATGAACAACCGCGCGATACTTTACCGGAAAATGGAAGGCATACCTGCCGAATGGGGCACGGCCGTGAACGTCCAGGCAATGGTCTTCGGCAATATGGGCGACACCTCTGCCACGGGCGTAGCTTTCAGCCGCGACGCCGCGACGGGCGAAGACCAGTTCGTTGGAGAATACCTTATCAATGCACAGGGAGAAGACGTTGTCGCCGGTATACGTACGCCGCAACAGATCACCAAAACAGGCTCCGAACGCTGGGCGAAACTTGCCGGCGTACCCGAAAATGAACGCCGCACCAAATATCCTTCCATGGAAGAATCGATGCCCAAAATCTACACGCAGTTGTACGATTTGCAGGAAAAACTCGAAAACCACTATAAAGACATGCAGGATATGGAGTTTACCGTACAGGAAGGCAAATTATGGTTCCTCCAAACGCGAAGCGGCAAACGTACCGGCGCTGCCATGGTGAAGATCGCGATGGATCTGCTGCGCCAGGGTGTGATTGATGAAAAAACAGCCATCAAACGCATTGAACCGAACAAGCTGGACGAACTCCTTCATCCGATATTCGACAAGAAAGCGCTCAAGGAAGCGAAGGTACTGACAAAAGGCTTGGCTGCATCGCCCGGCGCCGCTTGCGGTAAGATTGTCTTCAATGCGGACGATGCCGCCCTTTGGGCTTCCAAAGGGGAACGTGTGATTATGGTGCGCGTGGAAACATCGCCCGAAGACCTTGCCGGCATGGCCGCCGCCGAAGGAATCCTGACCGCACGCGGAGGAATGACTTCACATGCTGCCGTCGTTGCCCGCGGTATGGGTAAATGCTGCGTATCGGGTGCAGGCGAACTTGTCATTGATTATGCGGCAAAACGCCTTAGAGCGGGCAATGTCTTGCTTGAAGAAGGTGATTTTATTTCGCTTAACGGCTCTACCGGCGACGTTTACCTGGGGGCCGTGGCGACGAAAGAAGCCGAACTCGATGCCGACTTCTCGGAATTGATGCAACTCTGCGACAAATATACAAAATTAGTGGTACGCACGAACGCCGATACGCCTTATGATGCGAAAATTGCACGCGAATTCGGCGCGGTAGGCATCGGGCTTTGCCGTACGGAACACATGTTTTTTGAAGGCGAAAAGATACGCGCCATGCGTGAGATGATCCTGGCCGAAACGGTAGAAGAACGGCGTCGCGCCCTGGCGAAAATATTACCTTACCAGCAGGAAGATTTCAGGGGAATATTCAAAGCCATGTCGGGATGTCCCGTGACCGTTCGTCTGCTGGATCCTCCCCTCCACGAGTTTGTCCCTCACTACGAAAAAGAGCAGCGCGAGCTTGCCGGAATAATGGGAGTTACTTATGAATATATACGCATAAGGGTCGAATCCCTGCACGAAGCCAATCCCATGCTCGGACATCGCGGATGCCGTCTCGGTAACACCTATCCCGAAATAACGGAAATGCAGACACGCGCCATCCTCGGCGCTGCGCTCGACCTCAAAGCGGAAGGTATCGAAACGCATCCCGAAATAATGGTGCCCCTGACCGGAATACTGCATGAGTTTGTCGCTCAGGAAAAGGTGATACGCGAGACTGCCGCGAAACTGTTTGAAGAACGTAATGACAGCATTGATTTCAAAGTTGGCACAATGATAGAAATCCCCCGCGCCGCCCTTACGGCTGACCGTATAGCAAGCAAGGCGGAATTTTTCTCTTTCGGAACAAACGACCTGACCCAGATGACGTTTGGCTACAGCCGCGACGATATTGCGTCGTTCCTTCCTGCTTATCTGGACATGAAAATATTGCCGAACGACCCGTTCCAGGTGCTTGACCAGAACGGAGTAGGACAGTTGGTTCGTATGGCAACTGAGAAAGGCCGTTCCATCCGCCCGGATTTGAAATGCGGTATATGCGGCGAACATGGCGGCGAGCCTTCGTCGGTTAAGTTCTGCCACAAAGTAGGGCTTAATTATGTAAGCTGCTCGCCATACCGGGTGCCTATCGCACGTCTCGCGGCAGCACAAGCTGCTATCGAAGAATAATTGCCGTTAACACAAGTGACGGCTTTTCTAAAGGAACAGGCGAGGAAATATACATAACGGGGTTATTTTTTTGCGAAAATATTTTTTGCTCGAAAAAAAGAATTGTATTTTCGCCCCCGTTATTCTATTTTGATTAAAAAAACACGGTTTATGAATTTTCTCTTAATAACAACTATTGCTATGAATTGTAATTTAAGCCTCCCGACGGAAGGTTTAGCACAATTCTTGTAGAGAAAGTAGCAAAATATTCAAGACAAACAAATCAACAGGCATAAAAAAACTTAAAGTTTTCATGCCGGCTTTTATTCGGGTAAAATTGTCTGTTTTGATCTGCATAATTCTATCTATTATAAATATGCTGCAAAGATATATTTTTTTTAAAATCCCTTCCAAACAAAATACAAAAAAACAATTGCGCATAAAGAAACTTTAACGCTCCAGGTAAATCACAATGACGATTGCGAGCGATTGAAATACTCTAAGTATGCATTTATATTTCTACCTATTTCTCCTTGTAGATTATATTCCTTTGGCTGAAAACTTCTCTTTCGGATATATCCCAAAGAGAGATAATCATTGAGAATATTAATGCGTCTTGTTCTTCGTTGGACAGTTTTTGCATCCATTTCCGAGGTAATTGTGTTTGCAAGAAACTCTTGACCAATTTCAGGAGTATAATCTGAGATATTAAGCCTATTCATGTAGGCTAAAAGTCCAAATTCCCATGAAGAAACATAGAATTTTATAGTCCAATGACTATAATCGTTCTTTTCGAGAAACTCTGTAGTAGAGTTTATTAAATTTTGAATATCCATAAAGCATAATTATTTTAGTTATCAGAACAATATAAGTATGCGAAGTCATTATGTAAAGTATTTCTATAAAGAAATTGTTCTCAATATGTTAAATTACCCAACTTGTTTTACTTTACATAATGATAGGCTTTCCATAATGTTTTTTCGGGGCTGGACACGAACAGAGGCGAGGAAGGATTCAAAGTTTCCTTTTCGGAAAGGATTCAAAGTACCGTTCGGGATTTTTTCCATCTGTATGAACATGTGTTTCCGGAAGCGGATTTGTATATCCGGTCGCACCGCATGAAAGACCGTACCGACCTGAAAGCCGCAGTAATTGTCTTTATCGGGAAAGACAAGTTTGAAATTACGGAGATTTAAGTCCGCAGATTTTGAGTTTTCCACATTATTTCATCCTCAATTTCCATGACAAAACAATCACTGCAAAGTGTGTAAACCTGCAAACAAAGGATTATTGTCGGGCGTCAGTTGTTCTAAATCCGGCGAGTTAACGCTGGCCAAAAACGGAACAGGCGCTGTATTCGATTGTCATTCCCGACAGTCCGACGCCTGTAGAATCGACGGCCGTTTTCTCAACGTTTACTGCAATTTATCACTAGTTGACGTTTGGACGGTTTGATACGGAACACGCTGTTATCTGTCTTTTCCACAAGGCCTTTTTCGCATACTATACTGTAGTTAAAAC
>JAISYY010000336.1 GCA_031269635.1 Tannerella sp.
GAAGAACTTGACCCTTTATTACATTCACAGTTGAGACTGGCCATCATGTCGCTGCTAATCAGTGTGGAAGAAGCCGACTTCGCCTACCTGAAAACAGAAACAGGCGCTACGTCCGGGAACCTGAGCGTGCAGATTGACAAACTGAACGAAGCCGGGTATATTGAAGTGAAAAAGACCTTTCAAGGCAAAATGCCGAGAACTCTTTGCAAAATAACCCCCAAAGGCGTCGATGCCTTCGATACATACGTAAACAATTTGAAATCATACATTCATGTAAATTTGACTTAAACGATGGTTCGTAAGCAGTAAGCCGTTGGTGATTGTTGGGGAACATCGAGGGTGTGTCAAAAGTTGCTCATTCGTCTCTGAAAATCGAATGTATCCGAATAAATCGGTATTAAAAAGACTTTTGGCACACCCTTTATAAATTAACTGGGCCGCCGGTAGCATCCGGCCTGAAATTCGGCGTTATAGACGCAAACATGCAATTCACAATCAGATTATTATAAACATTGACCGTACACCCCCGATATTTAAATATGTATTATTTTATCAGTTAAACGTTTTAATAAACGGCGAAAAGATGTTTTATAACATACAAAAATAGGTGCAAGTATAACGTTTAACTTATATCTTTGCAGCGATAATTGAGTTTTTAACTATAATGTCGTTGAAATAGTAAAACGTTTAATGAATGTGATTCATTCTAAAACAGATAGTATTCGTTTATATAAATAATAGTTATGTTAAATAAGCCTTTAAGAGGGATTGTCCCTCCTGCTGTTACGCCGATGTCCGATAATGATACATTAGATATCATTGGCTTGGAAAACTTATTGAATCGGATGGTTGAAGGTGGTGTTTCCGGGGTGTTTATCCTCGGCAGTACCGGAGAAGCGCAAAATATAAGCTATCAGGTAAGGAAAGAGTTGATTAAACATGCTTGCCGGATTATCGCCGGACGAATACACGTGTTGGTAGGTATTACAGATACCAGTTTTTCCGAAAGTCTTTCTTTGGCAGTGGTAGCTGCAGAACATGGTGCGGATGCGTTGGTGTCCGCTCCGCCTTATTACTATACGGCCGGTGACGACGAACTGATCCAGTATTATACGCACTTGGCGAAAAGGTTGCCTCTGCCTCTTTTTTTGTATAATATGCCGTCGAATGTCAAAGTCAGTATCAAGCCGCAAATAGTGTTGAGACTGTCAGAGAATCCTAATATTGTCGGAATAAAAGACAGTTCGGGTATCGGTGCATATTTCCAACAACTCGTCCATTTGTTAAAAAGTAATCATGAGTTTAGTCTGTTGGTAGGCCCGGAAGAGATGCTTGCCGAATCTGTTCTTATGGGCGCTCATGGCGGAGTGAACGGAGGCGCCAACCTTTTTCCCGAATTATTTGTATCCCTTTATAAGGCGGCTATGGAAAAAGATTTTGAGAAAATCGCATTGTTACAGAATAGAGTAATGAATGTAGGTCTTTCATTATATAATATAGGCCGGTTTGCATCCAGTTATATTAAAGGAATAAAGTGTGCACTTAACCTCATGGGGGTATGCAGTGATTATATGGCGGAACCTTTTCACAAATTTGAAGAGAGGGAGCGTAATATTGTTCGCAGTAAATTAATGGAATTAGGAGTATCAGTATGAAAATAATTTATGTACACATGAAAAAAATAATGCAGTATCTATTCGTTTTTGTAGGATTTGCCACGTTAAGTTGTGGCTCTAAAACTTCTAAAACGGAAAAGCGGAACGACGAACAGATAAATGAATGGTTTAAGCAATCTGTTTGGAATCAGGGACTTGTATTTAAGCCGGATGAAAGTATCAATAAACGGTTGTTTTTCCAACATCATGAAAAGAAACCGGATAGGTGGAAAAAGGCATTTGATTTTCTGAATAATAAAAACCTCTCCGAATTGCCGGAAGGCCGGTATGAGCTGTCTGATGAAGGAATGTATGCAACAGTCTCCACGTACGAAACGAAGGAGCCGGAAGATGCCCGGTATGAAGCTCACCGAAAATACATTGACATTCAGTATGTAGCCGAAGGAGAGGAATATATGGAGATTTTACCGCTGGATCAAATGAAGGAAAAGGCCCTATACGACAGCGATAAAGATATTATTTTTTATAATACCGTAACAAAGGGAGAACTTCGGTATGCAGACAAACGGCATTACTTCGTCTTTTTCCCTGAAGATGTGCATAAGCCCTGTTTGAAAATAAAAACTCAAAGCACGGTAAAAAAAATTGTTGTAAAAGTACCCATTATTTAATGTCAATAGATTATTATACATTATCTTATGAAAACATATTTATGTTATTTTATACTGGCTATTGCCGTATTTCGTACGGGTGTTGCTCAGAATGAGCAAAGGCCTCCGGGTATGGTTGTTGATCATATCACGAAAGATACGGAGATTTTTATCGGATCTCCAAGTATTTGTATCCTGCCTGATGGCAGTTATGTTGCTTCACATGATGAATTTGGGCCGAAATCATCCGAATTTAGATCGGCAAAGACGCGAATTTTTATTTCCAAAGATAAAGGTAAGACTTGGACGCAGATTGCTCTTATAGACGGTCAATTCTGGTCGAACTTATTTGTTCATAACGGGGAATTATTTATTATGGGAACCAATAAGCATCACGGGAATTTTATTGTCCGGAAGTCGGAAGATGGCGGATATACATGGACGATTCCGTATCATAAGACAACCGGATTACTGTTGGAAGGTGAATATCATACGGCTCCCATGGCCATGTTGATTCATAACGGACGAATATGGAGGGCGTTGGAATATGCGACCGCACCTACTACCCAATGGGGTAAGCGATATAGCGCAATGGTCATTTCGGCGCCTGTCGAATCGGATCTTTTAAATGCGGATAATTGGCAAAAGACGAATTGTCTTGGTTTTGATTCAACTTATCTGGACAGAAAATTTGGAGCATGGCTGGAAGGCAATGCCATTGTCGCTCCTGATGGGGGTATCGTAAACATTCTTCGCGTTGCCGTACCGAAAGGACATGAAGAATATGCCGCATTTGTAAACATCAGCCCGGATGGCAGAACCGCATCTTTTAACCCCCAAACGGGATTTGTTAAATTTCCGGGCGGCAGTAAAAAGTTTGTCATACGATATGATGAAATATCCGGAAGATATTGGATGTTAACAAATTACGTATCACCGGCTTTTCGCGATAAAGATCCGGCAGGCGTCAGGAACGAACAGGCGTTATGCAGTTCCAACGATCTGAAAAACTGGGATATTCACCGGATAGTACTTGAACATCCGGATATAATTCATCATGGATTTCAGTATGTGGATTGGTTATTTGAAGAGGATGATATCATATTTGTTTCAAGAACGGCTTTCGATGATGAAGGAGGTGGCGCTAAAAATAATCATGATGCCAATTTTATGACTTTCCATCGGATAGAAGATTTTAGAAAGTTAATCGGTCAATCAATTTTTGAATAGATACCTGAATTTCATGTATGGAAATTACTGTATTTGATTTTATTATATTCATTCTGTTTATTGCAGGAACAATTATCTTCGGCGTCTCTTTCTTTTCAAAAAACAATAATGCGAATGAATACACTGCGGCGGGAGGAAAGCTCCCGGCATGGGTGGTCGGCATGTCTATTTTTGCCACGTATGTCAGCAGTATCAGTTTTTTAGCTTTGCCGGGTAATGCCTATATGGGAAACTGGAATCCTTTTGTTTTCAGCCTTTCCATTCCACTCGCATCAATGATTGCAGCCAGGTATTTTGTTCCTTTTTACCGGAATATAAACAGTATATCTGCTTACAGTTTCCTGGAAGAACGGTTCGGATATTGGGCGCGTGTTTATGCAGCCGTTTGTTACCTGCTTACTCAGGTAGCGCGAATCGGTTCCGTTCTTTTCCTGATGGCGCTTCCGTTGCATACGATATTAGGATGGAGTATATCAACGATCATTATCGTTTCCGGGCTTTGCGTGGTCGTTTATTCCGTAACAGGGGGAATTGCCGCAGTTATCTGGAATGATGCGATACAGGGGATTATTCTTATTGCCGGAGCCGTTACGTGCGCTGTTATTCTGTTATTTTCAATGCCGGAAAGTCCGTCCCGGTTATTTGAAATTGCATCCGAACATCATAAATTTTCATTGGGCAGTTTCGGTGCGGAATTGAATCTTCCTACGTTCTGGGTCACTTTGGTATATGGTATTTTTATTAATCTTCAAAATTATGGGATTGACCAGAATTATGTGCAGCGGTACAAGACGGCAAAAAGTGACAAGAGTGCACGTTCGGCCGCTTTATTTGGAGGATTGTTATATGTTCCGGTCAGTATGCTTTTCTTTTTCATCGGTACGGCCCTGTTTGCTTATTATACGGTTCATCCGGGACTGTTGCCGGAAGGGATTGCGAATGACGCCGTGTTCCCTTATTTCATCGTGCATAACCTTCCTTCGGGAGTGACGGGACTGCTTATTGCTGCGATTTGCGCTGCCGGGATGAGTACCGTATCGACGAGCATTAACAGTTCCGCAACGATTATCCTGACCGACTTTTTCCAGCATAAAAAGAAACTGACGGATAAGCAAAATATGAAAATCCTGTATGGCGCATCTTTTGTGACAGGCGTTTTGGGTATCGGACTCGGAATCGCGATGATGTCGGTCCGAAGTGCGCTGGAAGCATGGTGGAGCTTGGCCGGAATTTTTAGCGGAGGCATGTTGGGACTTTTCCTTTTAGGTTATATGGTAAAGAAAGTCAAAAGTATTCATGCGGCGACCGGCGCCATTTGCGGCGTTATCCTCATCGGATGGATGAGCTTGGGGAATAACGGCATCTTCCATAGTTACCTGACGATTGTATTTGGTACAATGCTGATTTTTTTAGTTGGTTTTTTATTATCGCTAATTATCAAAAAACATAGATAGTATTAAATGAAAAGAACATCTATTAAAGATATAGCGCAGGCTGTTGGAGTTTCAAATGCAACAGTATCCCTGGTCCTTACCGGGAAATCTAAAAACGGACGGGTCAGGGAAGAAATAGCCGAAAAAATTCGGGACGCTGCCGGGAAGATGAATTACAGGCCAAATAAATTGGCGAGAAGTTTAAAAAGCGGTCA
>JAISYY010000392.1 GCA_031269635.1 Tannerella sp.
TGTGAGATAACCGGAGGGGATGACGACCTGACTTTCGATATTCTTGATAAAGGTTTTTTCGCATTGGACAGCCTGCCCCCTTTGTCATTAGACCGTATCCTGCCGGAACAGATAAAACAGCTCGACGCCTTACGGCGCGACATCGGTTCCGGGGTTTATTGCGATTAAAATCCCATGCGAACGGTATATACATCCTGTTCGCAAGTTGAAACCTGCTGTTGTACTGTGCTTTAATAGAAAAAACTCATAATGACCGTTTCCGGAGATTATGAGTTTTTCTTTTACGGGAAGACCGGATTTACCTCACGTCCCACCACACACGGGAGAGATACGTGTCGCCGTGCGTCATGCGGCTCACGACTTCTTCATAATTCTTCGTATTGAGCAGGATTTCGTCGTTCGGATAACCGGCGCGACGAGGTATTGCCCCGTTTGTGGAACCGGGGTTATGACCCGGTATCAGTCGGGGGTAGCCCGTCCGCCGCCATTCGGCGAAAGCGTCGATGGAGCGGCCGAACAGCAGCACCCATTTCTGTGTCATGATTTTCTCCAGTTTCTGTTCCTTAGTCAGTCCGGCCAGCGAAAACTCCGCGTCAATATAGGCCTGCGGAATTTCGGTGATACCGAACGGTTCCAGCGCCATTGCCGCCCGGATGCCTTCCTGATAGAAACCTTCGGCCTGGGCTTCGGTCAGTCCCGCCCATCCTTCGAGTGCGGCCTCTGCTTTATAGAAACATATCTCGGCATAGGTGAATACATAGTAAGGCACCGGTTTCGATTGGTTGTAGGCCAGGTAAAAGTAAGGCCCCGTCAGCGAATAATCATCGTCGATGATGCCGACCATTTCCTCGTCGGTAGGCGCCACGAATTTTCCGCGGTATGCCGGTTCGCCGCCCTTAACCGAATTGACGGTGGGTGCCACAATATACTCCAGGCGCGGATCGTTCGTCCCGACCAGATGACTGACTAACGCTTCGGCCAGATAGCGGTTGCTCGGGCTTCCCCCCTGATTGTGCTGCAACATCGGATGATACGACGACGAGTTGTCGGTATTCGTCTTGATCAGCGCATTATCGCTGTTACTCGAAATCAATGGGCTGTTCAGCGCCTCAGTCACGACGCGCTGCGCCAAATCGGGCTTCACGTATTTCATGCGCATGCCCAGATGCAACTTGAGGGAATTGGCGTATTTGACCCATTTTTCCGCATTGCCGCCATAATAGAGGTCGGAACTGCCATACGAGAGATCGGAGGGATTGATTTGTTTTACCGCCTCGTCCACCATTTGAATCAGGGCATTGTAGATGCTTTCCTGCGTGTCGTATTTGGGCTGCGGGTTCAGGTTTTGCTCACCCAGGGCGCTTTCCGAGAAAGGAATATCTCCGAACAGGTCGGTGATGATTTGCCAGGTGTCTGCCTCTACGATACGGGCAATCGCCAGTTTGGTACGCGCTTCGGGCTGTTCTTCCTGTCCGTTGAGCAGATGGTTGCGGATTTGAGTGACGTTTCGCAGGGCGCCATAGTATGTATTCCAACTCCATCGGGCGAAAATGTAGCGCGACATCGGAATATTGTTACTTGAGTTCCAGTGCTGAATCCACGAACCATACGCGGAGTTTTGATATTCATATCCCTGGTGGAACTTGGCCTCCTTTTGCGACTTGGCAAGCAGCATGCCCGGATCGACCTTAGTGAACGTTGTCGGCGGCGTATTCAATTCTTCAAACCCCGCAGTACACGAAATAATCGCCAGAAACAAGGCGGCGATATATACTTTGATTATACTTTTCATATCCTGTAAAATTTAACGGTTTAAAATCCAAGAGAAATATTTACGCCAATCGTCCGCATCATCGGCAGGGAAGTAGATTCGATACCGAGCGAGGAGTTATGTACGTTGAAAGAGCAGGCTTCGGGTGAGAAGCCATCTGTTTTGCGCTGGAAATAAAAGAGATTCCGCCCATAGGCGCCAACGGTAGCCTGGCGAACAAACATTTTTTCCAACCATTTGCCGGGCAGCGTCCAGGAGAGCGAAATCTCCCGCATGGCAATATAACTCAAATCGTTGAGCAGTTCGGCCGATACGAAGGTCTCCTTGTCGAGCGCCACCTCGTTCCAGTAGTCCTGCGCCCGCACCGGGATGGTATTTTTGACACCGGTTCCGAGCGCCGTAAAGTCGTCCGTATAGATCATCTTTCCACTCGCGTCGACCTGCGCCAGCACGCCGTCCGCCACATAGTCGCCTTCGCGTCCGGGCAACGTCTTTTTCGTCGTACCGTAGAGCACTTCTTCACGTACGCTCTGCGAGAACACCTTCCCACCCTGGCTGATGTCAATCAGGGTATAGAGGCGGAAACCTTTGTACGTAAACGTATTGGCAAAGCCGCCCAGCCAGTCGGGTAGGGCGTTACCCAAGTCGTGTATTTTCACCTGCGACGAGCGGATAGGCAGGCCGGTATTCGGATTGATGAGACGGTTCCCCTCGGCATCCCGTATCCAAACCATTTTCACACCCCTGATCTGGCCGAAAGGTTTACCCGGTTCGGCCACGACACTTACGCCGCGGTCTTCGGCAAGCACATACGTGTCACTGCCTTCCACAAGCGATACGACCATGTTGCGGTTGCGCGAAAAGTTGAACGTACTTTCCCACGCGAATCCGGACGATGTACGTACCGGCGTGCCGGAAAGCATGATTTCCACGCCTTTGTTCTGAATCTCTCCGGCATTGATGCGGCGGCTGGAGAACGTTGTCGACGCGGGAATGGCCACCGAGAGAATCTGGTTTTTGGTGGATGCGTGGTAGTAGGTGAAGTTCAGCGCCAGCCGGTTGCCGAACAGGTTCAAGTCGAAACCGCCTTCGTAGGAAGTTGTCAATTCATTCTTAATGTTCGGATCAACCACCGTGCTGGTGTAGCCTCCCAGCGCCACGCCGTTCAGCTTGTTGGAGTCGATACCGTACGTTCCGACCAGCGAGTAGGGGTCGCCCGAACTGCCGGCCTGAGCAACAGAGCCTCGGATTTTGAAGAAGCTCAGCCAGTCTTTACGGATATGAAAGGCTTCGGGTACAAGCAGACTCAAGCCGGCCGAGGGATAAAAGTAGGAACTGTTCTGAAGGGGCAGTGTGGACGACCAGTCGTTCCGCCCCGCAATATCCACGTACAGGAAGTTCCTGAAACCCATCTGCCCCGAACCGTACACCGAGTTGATGGCCTTCTCGGAAAGCCCGAAGTTGTACTGCAACGTTTTGATATTGTTGATTACTTCCAGCCCCGGTTCGATATATTCATTACCGTTGCTGCCGATCAGCCGGGAAAAATAGCGCATCTGGTTGCCGCCGGCGTTCAGCGAAATATCCCAGTCATCTCCGATTTTGAAACCGGAAGAAATCAGGATGTCGCTGTTCGTCTCCCTTACGCGGCGGGTATATTCGGTGTAATCGCCGTGCTTGTTCTGTGACGACCACGTGCCGTAGGCCCGCCAGATGATTTTGTTTTCGCTGTAGTAGTCGGTACCGGTTCTGGCCGTAACACGCAACCACGGAAATATCGAGTACGTTAACTTGAAATACCCGATAATCCGGTCGCGTTCATCCTCATTGTGTTCGTTGTTGATTGTCCAGTACGGGTTTCCGGTCGATGAATTGGTGGCATACCCTTTCTCCATGCCGGGGAAAAGCGTACTTGCCGTGAATCCCAGTTGCCGGGCGATGCTTTCCTCCGTCCATTCGTAGTCAGACAACGATTCGAGCGACAAACTGCGCGGCATACTGATGAAGAGATAGGCCGGGTTTGTGTTCGAGTCGGACAGTTTGGGACGGTTGACCACGTTTTGCTTGATATAATTGGCCATGCCTTCAAACTGGATTTTGTCGGTAATGTCGGCACTCACTTTCAGGTTGAAACTGTTCCGGTTCAGCTTGTTGTTCGGGAAATAGCCATTGTTGTGTGTATTGTTGGCCGAAAAGCGGTAGCGCAGTTTCTCCATGCCGCCGTCGATGCTCAAGTCGTTGACATAGTTTTCCTCCGTATTGAAAAAGTCGTATGTATTGGGCTGCGGGTCAAACGTGCGCATGATGCCGTAGGCATCCACATACTGTTGTCCGATCATTCTGGCGCCCCAGCTTCCGCGCGTCATCTGGTCACGTCCGCTGGCGGCGCGGGGCAATCCGGAGATGTTGTTTGCCAGAGCGTCTTTCATTGAGTAATTCTTCCCGTCGTTGCCCAGGAAATGAGTAAAATTACCGTCATACCCTACGCCGTAAACGTTCTGGAAATCGGGAATGACCAGAGCGTTGCCCACCGAAAAGTCGCTGGAGTAGTTGACACCGATACCCTTTTTCCTGGAACCCGACTTTGTCGTAATCAGGATGACACCGTTACCGCCGCGTTCGCCATAGAGGGCGGTAGCGTTCGGCCCTTTCAGGACGGACATGGATTCGATGTCGTTCGGGTTGAGGTTTGAAATGCCGTCGCCGTAGTCGTAGCCACCCCACTGGCTGGAGGCGTCGGAACTGCTATTGTCGATGGGGATTCCGTCTACCACGTACAGCGGCTGGCTGTTCGTTCGCAGGGAGTTGTTTCCCCTGATCAGTACTTTGGACGATCCGGCAGCGCCGGAAGCCGGCCGGTTGACGAACACGCCGGCCACTTTACCCGAGAGTGCGTTGGCTACGTTGGTCTCGTGCGCACCGGACAAATCTTCGCCTTTCACATTCGCCGTAGTATAACTCAGCGATTTTGCTTCCTTCTTGATGCCCAGGGCGGTCACGACCACCTCTTCCAGTTGTTTGGTATCTTCCGCCAGCGTCACATTTATAGTCGACTGATCGGTCACCGTCACTTCTCTGGATACAAAACCGATGAAACTGAATACCAGCACGGAATTGGGTGGTACCGTCAGTTCGTAGCTACCGTCAGCATCGGTGATAATCCCTGTCGTCGTATTTTTTACAAATACGTTGGCGCCGGCGACGGGTTCACCGGTTACCGCATCGGTCACTATACCCGTTATTCGCTTCGTTTGCTGCTGCACAACCGTTACAGTCAGTTCCCTGCGAATGATATTCACGTTCCGGTCATGAATGGCGAAGGTCAGGTCCGTGTTTTGCAGGGCCTGCGACAGTACGTCATAAATGCCTTTGTTGCGGACGTTTACGCTCGCTTTCACGTGCTTGACATCCGCATCCACATAGAAAAAGAGGTATTCGCTCTGTTTCTCAATCAATGAAAAAATTTCGACGAGAGTCGCATGATTGACTTTGACCGAGACTCTTGCAGTCCGGGCATACGACTCGTCGGCATGGGCTTGAATGCATGCTATGCAAAGCATCATTCCAATGAGTTTCATAACAAAAAATTTTTTTTTCATGTGTCACAATTATTAAGTAAATATTTATACCCCCGCCCGTCATATCCGGACGGGTATACGTTTATATTTTAGTATTATTATTTTATTTACGCCCGCAATTACATTTTATAGACAAATACGCCCCAAAGTTATATATCTTTATTTAAAACAACAAATATTGTTGCGATTTTTTTATAAAAACTTTAATTTCGCAATTTTCCGGTTGACTCTTTGTTTTCATGTAAAGGGCCGATTCCTCGTCAGTGACGGGAACCGGCCTTTTTGGTATACGCTCTTTCTTAGCTTGTGCACTGCGCTTATTTCCGTTTCTTTAGCAGATCCGGAATAATCCGGGTTTCTTCGGGCGTGTGTTTACGCGCTTCGTTCGCGTTGATAACACCCTGACCGTACAACTCCCCTAATCCGAACAGTGAGAAGGCGGATATACGCGGTACATCCGCGAAAATTTCTATGTCGAGCCGTCGCTTCAACTCGCGAAGGAGTATATCACCGATATTAGCGAGTTTTCCAAGGAAACCAAACTGCGTATTGTGGTAGGTTTCGGGATAAAGTTCTAAGGGACGGTACGGCTCCGGCCAACGAGACGGTAGATAGCAGAATAGCAGGTAAGATGCTGGCTGCTATCTACTTCTTTTTTTATCGAATTATTCAGGGACGAAAAATAAACAAAGGATAAATAGGGTGGTCTCTCGCCGGTGACAATGCGAATTTTGTCGCACGCCCTACTTTTGGAGTAACAATTTCAGGAATCGGTCTATCTGGGGAAGCAGGGCGTCCACTTCGTCATTTATTATGACAAAATCGGCTTGTTTGCGTTTTAATTCATCCGGCATCTGGCGGTTCATTCGTTTCATGATATCCGCTTCGGTAGCGCCGTCGCGCTCCATTACGCGGGCTAACCTCAATCCTACCGGAGCATAGACCAAGAGTTTGATATCAACGATTTTATCAAAGCCGGTTTCAAACAGGATGGCCGATTCGATTGCGCATACAGAGGACTTTTGTTGCTTTGTCCATGCCTGAAAATCTTTTTTGACGACGGGGTGGATGATTTCATTTACTTTTTCAAGAGCTTTCGCGTCGGAAAAAATAATAGAGGCCAACCGCTTCCGGTCGAGCCGGTCATTTACATACAGGTCATTACCAAACAAGGCCATCAGTTTCCGGCGTATAACCGGCGAAGTGTCCGAAAGCCGCTTGCTTTCCGTGTCGGCCATATATACGGGTATTCCATTCATTGCTATCAATGATGAAATAACGGTTTTACCGCTTCCTATGCCTCCTGTAATACCTATTTTAATCATTGATGCAATTGTTCGATAATAAATTCCACTTCGTCCGGAACAATCACAACATTGGCGACCCACGACGGTTTTTCCGTAAGCCGTACCGGCAACTTACCGGTGGAGCGGTTTTCTTCAAATTCGTCAAAAGGCAGCCGTATCCTCAGGTCTTCTTCGTTCAACTCTTTGAACCGCGACAACGGTATATTGCAGGCCACTTCAACGATCGAAGGAAATATGCGCAAGGCATAGCCGGCGGGAATATCATGGCACGATACCGGCAATCGCACTTTTTTTTCCGTAAACTCTTCAACCGGAACAGTAAGCCGCACCGTTTCCTGATCCGTTTTCACACCTGCGGGCAAGTCCAGCCCAACGGTAAGTTCCCGCGTACCGGAGGCGTTTTCTATCGTATAAAGTTTCGTTCTTATGCCGTTCAATGTGTCAAGAAACTTGCTGCTGCCATACAAACTGATTTTCGGATGTGATATCGTTATATCGCCCGACACCTGAAATCCGGGTTTGGTATTAACGATTACATTTGGAATGACGGGTACCGAACGGCTGCTCAGCAAATCATACTTTATGGTTATATCGTGAGGCTCGATTGACGCTATGGAGGGTGAAGATATTAGTTGCTTCGAGATCATGGTTTCAAGTTCCCGGGCTGTGATATGAAAGGATCGGTCCGGAGTGTCCGGAAGACCGGAAACAGATATGTCAATCGGCGAAAAATAAGTTTCCCACAAAAAATACATCAGGGTCGTACCTTTATCTTTAAGTAATATACTTACTTTTTGAGGATTATCTTCCGACAAAACCCATTCCGGAGGGACATTTTTATAACGCAACGGCAGTTCTACCTGCTTTTCGTAATCCTGTTGCAGGTTTTGTAAAAGCCAAAAGAAGAATGACAACAACAGGAAAAAAAGAAATATCAGAATTTCTTTCCATTGCTGTTTACGAAAAAAATCATCCGTATTCCGGAGTATTAATTTCAATGCAGATATAAACTTATTCTGCATGACCGGCTAAGTTTTATGATTTTGCCGGAATATCGCTTGTAGAAGCGAACACAGATGCTTTATCCACACGTATGCGAACGCCTTCTGCTATCTCGACAAGCATGGACGTATCGCCAACTTCCCTGATTTTTCCATGTATCCCGCCGGCCGTTACGATTTTATCGCCGACTTTCATCGCCTCACGCGCCTTTTGAATTTCCTTCTGGCGTTTTTGCTGCGGGCGGATCATAAAAAAATAGAAAATAGCGATCATCGCCACAATCATTAGTATACTCATGCTCATAGAGCTTCCTGTGCCACCGGAAGTTGCTCCCGGATTCTGCAATAACACGGTTGATATTATATTCATTTTTTCAAAAATTTAAAGTTCAACATATTGGCCTTTGCCTGTTGTAACGCGGCAAAGATAATACATGTCGCGAACATTACAAAACAAATGCTCAAGTTTGTTTTCGGTCAGTTCTTCAACAAGAGTTTATCTTTTTTCAATTCTTCGATTATCGAATCGAGCACTCCGTTTATAAAAATCCCGCTTTTCGGGGTACTGTAATATTTTGCCGCATCAATATATTCATTGAAAGTAACGTTCACCGGTATGGTCGGGAAGTTCATTATCTCGGCAAGAGCTACCTGCATAATGACAAGATCCATATTTGCCACACGTTCCGATTCCCAGTTCTTCATGTGGTTATTAATACGCGCACGATATTCATCTCCATGCAGGAGGGTTTGCCGGAACAGCTTTATAACATAGTCATAATCATCATTGTTGTTGAACATAGGCATCAGTTCCTGTTCATTCCCGGCTTTTTCGTCAAAGCGTTTGATCGTTTTTATCACAAACGATTCGATGATATCGACGTCTTCATTCCAGTAAATACATTTCTCTTCCAGATAATCTTCTATAAATTCATTGTTTGAAATGACACGTTTGAAAACAAAACGCCAGAAGTCGCGGTCAGCCTCATAAGTATCCTCACTGCTCAGGTAATCCTTATAAACGTCGGACTTAACAATCAGTTCCAGGACTTTTTTGATAAAATCCCTGTCACTGCCCCATGAAACGCCATGTTCCTTCACATATTTTTGAAGATGTTCATTGTCAGCGATCTGAGCCGCCAGACGATTGTTCAGCATACGCATATCGGGATTAATATCTTCGTCGGTCGGACGATACTTGTTCCGCCGTATTTCTATCACATGTTCATACATACGGGTCACTTCCACAATAAGCAACAATAAATAATGATATAAATCATAGGAACGTCTCAAACTCAACAGCAACTCATTTTCCGCTACCCTGAGATCATTATTACCTTTTTGATAGTATGCATATACTATCTGCAAAACTTTTATGCGGATTAAAATTCGATTAATCATTCGTTTTTAAAGAACTTCTAAATTATAAAAATCGGGCGCGAAGATAGCAGTTATTCTTTGAAAATCGAAATTTTTTAGCGGAATACTTGCTTTTTTAATAAAAAATACACATATTTAAAGTCCAATTCATGAACGAGAGGAGGATTTATGATGAAAGAATTAACTGACAAAACGAGTGGATGCTCTGGTGATAAAGACATTGTATATTCCAAAGTCATCAAAGTCGGGACAATACTTCTGTTGAAAACGAGACGATTGCCGAATAAATGCAATTATTAATTTTCAGGTAACACAAATGAAAAAAGAGTGATTCACCTTTCAAGGTCATTTCACTCTTTTTCTTTTTCCGAAAAATGTCTCACCCGTATTTTATGCAGGATGAATAGCTTCAGTAGGACATGCGTCAGCACACGATCCGCAATCCGTACACATTTCAGCGTCAATATTATAAATATCACCTTCTGAAATAGCTCCAACAGGACATTCGTCAATACAAGTACCACAAGCGATACAATCTTCGCTAATTACGTAAGCCATAATCTTTTTTCTGTTTATTTATTAATAATTTAGTCGCTATCCGGGAATGAAAAATAACTCTTTCCCCTGTTAACGATTGTGCAAAGATATATCATTATTTTCTTTACACAAATATTTTTCCCGTTTTTTTCGTATGCAATATCTTTACCGTTCTTGCGTTATTAGCAGTAAATACACTGGATTCTTGAAAAAGTTAGTTTACATAGTTACGTTTGCATTATTTGCTCTTCCGTCGTTTTCGCAAAAACGGAAAGTGCAGAATCAGCCTTATGCGGATTATAAACTGTATCATTTCGGCTTTCATGTAGGGCTGCATGCTCAAGACCTGCTCCTGACAAACAACGGCTATGTAACGCCCGACGGTCAAACGTGGTTTGCCGAAATCCCGGATTATGCACCGGGATTCAGCGTCGGGGTTATTGGCGATTTATTCCTCAACCCATACATGAACCTCCGGCTCTCCCCGACCATACATTTCGGCGATAAAACCATATTTTTCAAAGAATTAACAAGCGAAGAAGAAAAGCCGGT
>JAISYY010000054.1 GCA_031269635.1 Tannerella sp.
AATTCTCTGTAATAACCCTGTCCGAAAAAATCAGAAACTTTGCCGGAAAAGAATGAGAAAATTCCCTGTGAATAAGACAGTTTGCCGTTATTTCCCTGAAAATTTTATCGCGCAGGTTGTCCGTTGAATCCCTTCCAAGTGAAATTTATCCGGTAAGTTCCGGTTGATAAAAGATATCAAACGTTGATAGGCCTCAATCAGGTTTACCCGGATATCGTCCCTGTCATCATAGCGAATATTGAGGTCTGTTGGATGCGGATGAAGGAACGTTCCGGTAAATAGCATCGGTCTTGTAAGCAGGGCAGCAGCTTAAAACGGTATTTTTTTTGTCCGGTAAATCTAAAACTCGTCGCCTGAAAAGGAAAAATGAGGATGACTCTTTTGAGACAACCTCATTGCAATGGGTAATCACCAAACGTATAAAATCACGAACAACTTCTTCATTATTATCTGTTTTAATTGTTTCCGTTTCCATTTGCTTTTTATTCCTGATTATCCTGATACCTGCTATTTCCAACAATAGATTACTGATCTCATTCAAGATAAGATAGCCTTTATAACACAGGGCATGGTCGCCTGTAAACTGACGACCACAGGCTTTGCACAAATAATTTTGCTTTTTCGATTTTTTTTGCCGTTTTGCTTTACTTTTGGACTTTGGCAATCGGGACAATGGAGAGATATTGTTATTTTCATTTTACAAAAATACTCCTTTTTATTCTGATTGCCAAATTTTTATAGCAGCATACTTTTTACGTCGCCACCTTATTTTATTTCCTGTTGCATTTTGCGGATTTTCATTATAAATACTCCTATAATTTGTAGCGTCCCCCAAAAATAGGTACTTTTGTCCCATTAAAATTTAAAAATAAAGTAAACAGTATAAATAAATTTATTGACAGAAATATGAAAAATACAGGTATGGGAAAATGGCGGCAGGTAGTTGTCGCTTTTGTTCAAATCGCTCTCTTGTGGAGTTGCAGCGGTGATTTGAGTCAGGTGAGGGTGACGCAATTGCGTTGTCAGGACAGGGTCGATCCGGAAGGAGTGGAGCGAGTGCTGCTGAGTTGGAAAATTGAATCCGTTCTCCCGGCCATTGAACAGACGGCTTGGGAAATAGAAGTGGCCTCTTCGGCAGAAAAACTGGCCGGGGGCGATGCCGATGTCTGGCGTTCGGGAGAACAGATGTCGGACAGGCAGCTCGACATAGAGCCGTCCGGCGCTGCTTTCCGAAGCGGCGAACTGTATTGGTGGCGTGTCCGCATCCGGGTTTCTTCCGGCGAAAAGACCGCATGGAGCGCACCGGCGTCTTTTTCACTCGCTCCCCGTCAGGAAGAACAGTGGCAGGCAAAATGGATTACGGCAACATGGAACGATACCTTACCCATGCCGTATTTCAGGAAAGAGTTTGATGTTTCCCGTTCCGGGACGAGGCCGGTACGCGCGCTTGTCCATTTGAGCGGACTGGGATGCAGTGACTTGTATCTCAACGGGAAACCGGTCGACGGGACGCGAATCCTGGATCCGGCGCAGACCAATTACGAACAGTATGCGTTTTATTCCGTTTTTAATGTGACTTCGTTGCTCCGGAAGGGGCAAAACTGCATCGGCGTGATGCTGGGCGACGGTTGGTACAATCAAGATATTGTCTGGGGAAAAGGGTTCAGTTACGGCAAACCCATCC
Source organism: Tannerella sp. (assembly GCA_031269635.1). Lineage (GTDB taxonomy): Bacteria > Bacteroidota > Bacteroidia > Bacteroidales > Tannerellaceae > Tannerella. The sequence goes on from JAISYY010000054.1 coordinate 1,685, forward strand.
TGTTTTTGCAGATGGAGATTTTCCATGCCGACGGTTCCAGGCAGGTGATCGGTTCCGATGAATCCTGGTGGTGGACACCCGGACCGGTCGTATCGTCCAATATTTATGCCGGGGAAGTTTATGACGCCGACAGGGAGATTCCTGGTTGGGCAGAAGCCGGCGCCGGTCATGCCGGATGGCGTCCGGCCGTAATTGCCGCAGAGGGCGTTATTCCGCAGGAATTAAGGCCGCAGCAGATTGAGCCGATCCGCCTGAAAGAAGAAATCACGCCCGTAGCCGTATGGCAAAACCCGGACGGGACGTGGATTTTTGATTTCGGCGTGAATGTGGCGGCCGTTCCGCGTATAACGGTCACACAGCCAAAAGGTACGCGCCTGAAAATGCGTATGGGGGAATGTCTGAATGAGGACAAAACCGTCAATTACGGGACAACCGGCATTTACGCCACCGGTGTGATACAGACGGATGAATACATTTGTAGCGGACGGGGCGTTGAGACCTGGACGCCGCGTTTCACCTATCACGGTTTCCGCTATCTGGAACTGTCCGGTGCGAACGGCGTGCCGGACAAATCGTGGATCAGGGCCGTCACCGTTTATACGGATGTACAGCCTTCCGGCCGCTTTGAATGTTCCGATCCGCAAATCAACCGCTTGCACGAAATGGCCGTCCGTACCATGCTCGGCAATATTCACGGATTACCGACCGACTGCCCCCACCGCGAGCGTTGCGGATGGCTTGGCGATGCACATGCCGTCGCCCCGTTTGAAAACCTGAATTACAACATGCATAATTTCTGGCTGAAATACCTCGAAGACATCCGTTCGACCTCTTCTGTTTTTCTGGAAAACACCTTGCATCAGAAACTGTATAATTCCGAATTTTACTTTGCCGACAAACAACCCGGCATCCCGTTCATGATTGCCCCGGGGCGCCGTCTCTGCGGCGTGGCATCGCCCGACTGGGGGACTGCCGTTGTGCAGTTGCCCTGGTACACCTGGCTGTACTATGGCGATTCCGGCGTACTTCAAAAGCACTATCCGGAGATGAAACAATGGGTTGACCATATTGACGCGCTTGCGGAAGACCATATCGTGCCTTACGGTTTGGGCGACTGGTGTCCGCCCGGAGGCAACCATGCGATTGACTGTCCCATACCGTTGAGTTCGACGCTGTATCATTATTACGACGCTTCGATCGTGTCGCGTGTGGCGGAACTGCTGGGACGGCATGACGAAGCGGCGCGGTATGACCGGCTGAAAGACGAAATCGGTAAAGCGCTCCTGGACGGTTTTTTTGACAGGGAAAACCATACGTTTGGAAGCCAGACGGCCGACGCAATGGCGCTTGACTTTGGCGTTGTTCCGGCCGGCGAACGCAAGGCGGTTTCAAACGCCATTGTCCGGAATATCCGCGAAAAGCGGGGAGATTTCTTCCACACCGGTATGTTTGGCCAGGGGCGTATCGGACAGGCGCTTTCCCGCTACGGAAACAGTGAAACCGCATGGAAAACATTCACCAAAAAAGGAGAAAACAGTTTTGAATGGATGTGGACAAGTGCGGATGCCACCACATTGTGGGAGACACTGCCGGTGAATGAAAAGAGCAAAGCGCTGTGTCTCGGCGGCAGTTCGTTGAACCATCCGATGCTGGCGAGTTACGACGCCTGGTTTTACGAAGACATCGCCGGGATACGTCCCGATCTTTCAGGGCCGGGATATAAAGTCATCCGTTTTGAACCCACCCTGACGGAATACTTGGACTGGGCGAAAGCGTCCATTGAAACGCCGTATGGCCGTGCGTCGAGCGACTGGTCGCATCACAACGGGAAATGCATCTGGCAGGTGACGATTCCGCCCAACACCTCCGGCTTAGTTGCGCTGCCCGGAAGCGCAACGGTCAAAGTGAACGGCGCAAGTGCGGA